>JBCDHV010000066.1:0-11882 GCA_038749615.1 Bacteroidota bacterium | reverse complement strand
GACCTCGACACGGCCGGCCTGCTCGTCAAGATCGAGCCGTACAAGAACACGGTCCCGATTTCCAGCCGCTCGAAGGCCATCATCGAGCCGCTCATCAGCCGGCAGTGGTTCGTCAAGATGAAACCCCTCGCCGAGCCGGCGCTCAAGGCCGTGCGCGAAGGCGAGGTTACGTTCCACCCGCGGCGCTGGGAGAACGAGTACTTCCGCTGGCTCGACAACATCCGCGACTGGACGATCAGCCGGCAGCTCTGGTGGGGTCACCGGATTCCGGTGTGGTACTACACGGCCGAGGACGGCGAGATCGACGAAACGCGGGACTTCGTCGTCTCCGTCGAGCAGCCTGAAGCCGGCATGGTGCAGGACGAAGACGTGCTCGACACCTGGTTCTCGTCGTGGCTGTGGCCGTTTGCAACGCTCGGCTGGCCAGACGAGACGCCCGACCTACGCTACTTCCATCCAGGTAACGTCCTCGTTTCGGGCTACGACATCCTGTTCTTCTGGATTGCCCGGATGATTATGGCTGGCTACTACTGCATGGACGAGAAGCCATACGGAGATATCTTCATCACCGGCATGATCAAGGACAAGCAGGGCCGGTGGATGTCGAAGAGCCTCGGCAACGGCATCGACCCGCTCGACATGATCGAGCAGTACGGGGCCGACGCCGTCCGGTATTCCCTCACGATTCTTTGCGCGCAGGGCCAGGACATCAAACTCGACCCGCTCAAGTTCGAGATGGGGCGCAACTTCGCGAACAAGATCTGGAATGCGTTCAACGTGTTCGGGCAGTTCATGGGGGGGGGCAAAACGTACGAGCGGACGCGCAGCTTCGAGGACCTGGAGCTCGTCGAGCAATGGATGGTGCACCGGCTCAACGAGACCATTGCCCATGTGGACGAGGCGGCGTCGCGCTACCGGCTCAACGAAGCGCTGGCCCACATCTATGACGTCTTCTGGCGCGACTACTGCGACTGGTACCTCGAACTCATCAAGCCGGCTCCTGGCGAAACGATGAGCGACGAGACGATTGCGCTCGCCGTCGAGCTCTACGAGCGGATGATCCAGCTCCTCCATCCGTTCATGCCGTACATCACCGAAGAACTCTGGTGGAAACTTCGCTCCCGTGGCGAAGGCGAAGCGTGCATCGTGAGCGCATGGCCCGTCCGCAACGACGCGGAGACGAGCGCTGACGCAGCCGAGACGTTCGCCCTGATCCAGCAGATGACCACGGCGGTCCGCAACGTCAAAAACCAGTACGGCGTGCCGGCCAAACACGTTGACGCGACGCTCAACATCGCGGCCGGCTTTGACAGCCTCGCCGATACGATCCGCGCCCATGCCTCGTACTTCGAGCAGTTGGCTCGGGCGAGTGTAACGGTGGGGACCGGGCTCGGTAAGCCGGCAGCGAGTGCCGTCGAAGTCGTGGACCGGCACGAGGTGTTCGTTCCGCTCGCCGGCATGGTCGATCTCGAGGTCGAGCGCGAGCGGTTGCGCAAGGAAATCACCCAGAAGGAAGGCTTCCTCGCCAGCGTCCAACGCAAGCTGTCGAACGAGCAGTTCGTCTCGCGTGCACCGGCGGCCGTCGTGGACCGGGAACGCAAGAAAGCTGAGGACGCGCGTGCGGAACTGGCAAAACTGAACGAGAACCTGATGGCGCTTTAAGAGAGGGCCTGGACTTGGTTTGCGGTAAGCGGCGTAACCTCTGGGGATGAAGCCCGCATATGCGGGGTAGCTTCCCCGAGCGCTCACCTAACCGCCTTTACCATGCGTCTTCCTGTCCTCCTGCTTGGGGCCTCTCTGTTCGCTGGGCCTGTCTCTGCACAAGCGCCCGCTGGTTCCACGGCTCCCCTCGTTGCTGACGCTATCGACGCGATCGTGCAGCGCCACCACGAAACCCGAGGCTTCGAGGGCGCTGTGCTCGTGGTTGACGCCGGCGAGGTGGTGTACGAGGGCGCTGCCGGGCTCGCCGATCGGTCGTGGGACATTGCCCACACGGTGGAGACCCGGTTCCGTGTGGCCTCGATCACCAAGCTGTTCACCGCCGTACTCACTCTGCAGCTCGCCGATGAGGGCTTGCTGTCGTTGGAGGACCCTGTAAGCGCCCACCTTCCGGATTTTCCAAAGCCCGCGGGTGATCAGATCCAGCTTCGTCATCTGCTCATGCACACGTCGGCCCTGCCGGCCTATACCCAGCAGAGCGAGAATGGCTGGGCGCCCTACCGAACGCCCCGCACGGCCGAGCAAATCGTGTCGGCTTACGCTACGGGAGATCTCGGGCTCAGACCTGGTACCCGGTTCAACTACAACAACCTAGATTTCGTCGTCCTCGGCCTGGTGATCGAAGCCGCCGGTGGAGACCAGTGGGAAGAGGCACTTCGCACACGCATCCTGGAGCCGGCTGGGTTGACGGACACGGGGGTGCTCCGCAGCACAACCATCGTGGACCGGCTCGCCCAGGGCTACACGATTCTCGGCGACAAGGCCTACCAGGAACCGCTCTACTTTGCCGAGGCCTTCGGAGCCGCCGGTGCCCTCTACTCCACCGTTCGTGATCTCTACCGGTTCGACCGCGCGCTGCATCAGGGTCAACTGCTCTCGGAGAGTGCCAAGACACAGCTGTACACCTCAGACCCGAACCTCGGCTACGTAGCGCTTGGCAACTGGACGTACCCGCATCGCTACACCGATGCTGCCGGCGCGTCCCGGACGGTTACCGCCTCAGAGCGGCGTGGCAGCATTGGTGGATTCAATGCCACGTTCCTGCGCCACCTAGAAACCGAGGACACGGTCATCATCCTCTCCAATACCAACGCCTACGACCCCGATAGCTGGGGAGACCCAACGGCGCTGAAGGCAGAGTTGGCCGCTGTGGTTCAGTAGGGTGTGGCTGGGTCTGTGTAGCAAATGTCGCAAGGTGGCACGTGTGGCAGTGTGGAACCAACCCTGCCACATCTGCCACCTTGCAACATCTGAGGGGCTGAGGGGCTGAGGGGCTGAGGGGCTGAGGGGCTGAGGGGCTGAGGGGCTGAGGGGCTGAGGGGCTGAGGGGCTGAGGGGCTGAGGAAGTTGAAGCCGGCGTGAAGCGAGTCAAGTGAATTCAGCACGCAGAAGCGGCATTGTGTCCTGAGCCCCTTTGCTCCTCTGACCCTGGACCCATCCTGATACCCGGCACGGCCTTGCCAGACGCAAACCCTGCCACACAGCCACCCTGCAACATCTGCCACACGTCAACCTGAGTACGCGTAGAAAAACCTCACGACGGCTTCGATACCCTGGTGGAAGCGATCCAAGCCGAAATGCTCGTTGGGGGAGTGCAAGGCGTCTGTGTTGAGGCCGAAGCCCATCAGGACGCTGTCGAGGCCGAGGATCTGCTTGAAGTCGGCGACGATGGGGATGGAGCCGCCTTCGCGGGTGAACACGGGAGGCCGGCCGAAGACGCCTTCGAGCGCTTCCGAGGCCGCTTGCATGGCCGGGCTGCTCGTGTCTACGAGGACGGGCATGCCGCCGTGGAGCACCGTGAACTTGAGCGTCATCGTGTCCGGCGTGTGCGCTTCGAAGTGCGCGCGCAGCTTTTCGTAAATCTCGTCGGGCGTCTGATCCGGGACGAGCCGGCACGAAATCTTGGCAGCCGCCTTGCCGGGCAGGACCGTCTTCGCGCCTTCGCCCTGGTAGCCGCCCCAAATGCCGTTCACGTCCAGCGTGGGCCGGGCCGACTTCGCTTCCAACACCGAATAGCCGGCTTCGGGCCGGGCCGAATCGAGACCAATCGAGCCGAGCCAAGACGCCTCGTCGAACGGGAGCGATTTGTAGGCCTCGCGTTCTTCCGGCGAGAGGTCGCGTACGTTGTCGTAGAAGCCGGCGACGGTAATCCGGTGGTCTGCGTCGTGCAGGTCCGAGATCATCGTAGCGAGCGCGTTGAGCGGATTCTCGACCGCTCCGCCGTAGACGCCCGAGTGGAGGTCACGGTCGGGGCCGGTGAGTTCGACCTCGATGTAGGCCAGTCCCCGGAGGCCGGCGCTGATGGACGGAACGCCGGGCGCGAACAGCGCCGTGTCTGAAATCAGCACGATGTCTGCCGCAAGGCGCTCTTTGTACGTTTCCAGAAACTCGCCGAGGTGTTCTGACCCCACTTCCTCTTCGCCCTCGACCACGAACTTCACGTTCAGCGGTAGCCCCTCAGTCGCGATGCAGGCCTCGGCCGCCTTGACGTGCATGAACGCCTGGCCCTTGTCGTCGCTGGCCCCTCGGGCGTAGAGCGTGCCGTTCTTGCGGGTAGGCTCGAACGGAGGGGTCGTCCACAGCTCGATGGGGTCTGGTGGTTGCACGTCGTAGTGCCCATAGCAGAGCACCGTGGGTGCATCCGGGTCGGTTTCGTAGTGCGCGTACACGACGGGGTGGCCGCCCGTTTCTAGAATCTCAACGGTTTGCATCCCGATGCGCTCGAACTCGGCCGCTAGCCATTCGGCACAGCGGCGGACATCGGCATCGTGGGACGAGTCGGCACTAACGGAGGGAATGCGGAGGAAGTCTTCGAGTTGCGCTTCGAACGCGCTGGCCTGTTCCTGGGCATACTGAAGGGCAGAAGTCATGGGGCTCGTTTTACTCGCGTAGCGGGTAGCAGTGCTCACTTTGTTCGCGTAGCGGGTTGCAGGTGAACGGGTTTATTGTCGTGTTGCTCGCTGCGCTCGCGTGGGGGGTTGATGTGACGTGTCGCTTGAGGCAAAACTACGCCTCATTCCGCATGCCGTTTCGCTCGGTCGCAGGGCAAGTGCGTTGTACTGCATAGCCGGCAGCAGACCAACGGTTGGGAAGGGCTTCTTAGGGCGATGAAATCAACGCCACCTGAAACCGTAGAGCCACCTGCGACCCGCGACCTGCTCACTGGCCACGCGAACGCAGTGAGCTAAATGAGTTGCAGCACGGCCTGTTGGAGGACCGAGCGGTTGAACGGCTTGGAGACGTGGAGGTCGAAGCCGGCATTGAGGATACGCTTGCGCTCTTCTGGGAGGGCGTAGGCCGTAAGGGCAATCGCCGGCGTCTTGGCATTCAGCTCGGTCTCTCGCATGAGGTGAAGCAACTCGACGCCGGTAGCCCCTTCGCCGAGGTTGATGTCGAACAGCACGGCGTCGTAGGCCTTCTCTTTCAGCATGCGGAGCCCACTATGTGCGTCCGAGCGGGTGTCGACCTGATATTGCTCCCGAAACACGAACCCGACGTAGCGCTGGGTATGCGGATCGTCTTCGACCAGCAGCAGGCGGGCCTGCCGGCCGGTTTCTTTCGAGGTGCGGACTGGGGTGCTCTGAGAAGGGCTACGCCTCGGGAGGTAAAGGGAGACCGTCGTTCCACCGCCCGTCTCACTCGCTAGGTCGATCGAGCCTCGCATTTCGCGCATGAGATGGTGGGCGACCTGCAGGCCAATCCCGCTCGCCGGCATTGTGCTGAAGTTCAGGGGCTCACGCGCCTGCGCAAGTGCCTTCTCAGGAATCCCCGGGCCGGTGTCCGTGATGTGGATGGCTGAGCGAAGTTCGTCCATCTCGATGGTAATCCACACACGCCCGCCAGCATACCGCATGGCATTGTCGAGCACGTGATCGAGCACTTCCCGCAGGGCTTCAGGGTTCGCATGCGCGAGGATACGGCCCTGGCCAGCCTCTACCGATACCGTTACGTCTTGCGGTACGCTGAGCAAATTGATGGCCTGCCTGACCTCAACCTCCAAGTTGAGGCGTTTGGACACGCTGGGCAGGTGGGTCTCCACGCCCGTCAGCCGGATCAAGGCACCGATACGGCGGCGCAGCCGCAGGTTGGCCAGGACGGCATCGCGTGCAAGGCCTGACTCGTCCGGATCTAGATCGGCAAGCTTAGGCGCGTCGGCCAAGCCTCGTTCGATCACGTTGAGCAGGTGATTCAGAAAATCTCCCCGTGTGCCGGCTTCGTGCATCGTCTCCTGCTGAGCTTCGCGAACGGAGTCGGCCAACTCGGCACGTTCTGAGAGATCGATCAGCGCCAGACGGAACGTGACCTCCTCACCGATCTCGACCCGAGAGATGCGGGCGAAGACCGGCACTGCTTTACGTTTAGCTCCCCGGCAGACAAGCTGAATGCTGCATGCCGGCTCATCAGGCGTAAGCAGGTCGAGGCGCTGAAAGAAAGGGGCACGGGACGTGTCGGCGAGAAAGAGGATGAAGGGATTGCCGGTCAGCCGGCTGCGTGAAACGTCCAGCAACTGCAAGGCCCGCCGGTTGGCTCTCAGGACGATACCGGACGGGTTCATCGTCAGAAACGGCACCGGCGCGTCTTCGAACAGACTGACGAACTGCTCCATGCGCTCCTCGCCAATCTGCTGAGCAGCACGAAGTTCTTCGTTTTGGATTTCGAGCTCGATCTGATGCACACGCAACTCGTGCAGGATATGCGTTAGCTCGTCTACCTCCTCTTCTTGCCCGCTTCTATGCAGGCGAGATTCAGCCATGGCGCGGAGCAAGTCTGGAGAGTAGGAATGTTCTTCCATCGCACTAACGACAGCCTCTAGTCGGTATAACGCTTCACATCGGGGGATCCGGTTGCCTTTGTTCCGGAGCGCCCCGCATAGATCCCAGCGGTGTAACTGGCACAGCCAGCCTGGAAAGGGATGTTGCCTCAGGTCCGAAATATAGCGGTTAAACCCGCTCGTAGCAAAGCAATCAGCCGGGTTGCGACATACCGTATAGTCACCTGGGTGGGATTCAGCCAAGACACGTAAATACGCGGCTTCCCAGCCTACTGACACGCTCCCATGGAAAGACTATTGGCTCGACGCGAAGAGCATGACGCCACCCACGTCGAGGTCTTCCTCGAACCACGGCCTCAATTCCCAGCGCAAGTCGATGCGCTGCCCATCGCTGAGCAGGAACGGATCACTCTCGGCTGATTCAATGGTTCCAGAGAGCGCACGCTCGAGACGAGGCTTCCACGCCTGCTCGGCCTCTGGAAACAGGTCAAAGAACGAGCGGCCCGTTACGTCTGCGCCGTCGACCTTGAACAAGTCGTACCACTGCCGGCTGGCATGGAGGCATTCGAACTCGTCGTCTAGCATCAACAGAGCCGCAGGGGCGTGCTCGACGAACTGGTAGATTTTCGCCTCCGCCTGTTCAGCCGCCTGCCGGGCTTGCTCAAGCGCCGTCACCTCAATGAACGTCATCACGACGCCTTCAACCTGCAGCGTGTGCGTGCGGTATGGCATGATGCGGAGCACATACGTGCGATTCTCATTGGTTTGAATCTGGCGCTCGAGGGGAGACAGGGTTTGGATGACTTGATCGACCAGGCCAGCGAGATCGACGCCGACGAACTGATGGGTCAGGTGAGCCAGCGGCCGGCCGATGTCACTCTCCAGCACGTTTACGACAGCCTGCGTGGCCGGCGTAAACTTACGCAGCCGGCGCTCCTGGTCGAGCAATACGATACCGACCTCCGTGGACCGCATGATGTTGTTCACATCGTCGTTCAAGGCAGTGAGTTCACGGATTTTTTCCTGGTACTCACCGTTGACGGTGAGCAGTTCTTCGTTGACCGATTGCAGTTCTTCGTTGGTGCTCTGGAGCTCTTCGTTGGCTGCCAGAAGCTCCTCGTTTGTGCTTTGCAGTTCCTCGTTCGTGGTCTCCAGCTCTTCGATGGTGGTCTGGAGCGACTCACGGGTTTGTTGCAGCTCACGCTCGAGCGTCGCGATGTGGCGCTGCGCTGAAGCGGTGATTTGGAATGTCTCGCCTTCGTCTTCCGAGGGTTCGGGCGGGTCTGCGGACGACAGTGCCACGACGGCCAACCGCTGGCGGGCAACCGGATCCCACAACGGTGTGGATCGCAGACTGACGGCCCGGCGATCGTCTCCGGTTCCGATGACGATGCCGCGGTAAATCACGGTGTCGTTTTCGTCGAGCGTCCGGCGAACAGCTGCGCTCACCGTCAGGGCCAGTTCTTCCCGCACCACCTTCGTCACGTTGAGGTCGAGCCGGTAGCCCGTGGGCGGACGCATGTAGGCGCGCACGTCGCCAAAGGCATGGACCAGCGTTCCATCGGCATCGATCACCAAGCTAGGCGGCAACAGATGCTCGACGATCGCGCGAAGAGCAGACTCACCAGTCCGGCCTTCGGCCAGGGCGAACCGGCGAGGGGCCGGGCGGCTGGGCCGCTGGTAGGCTGCCGGCGCTGGCGGATCAGGCTCAGATGCGGATTTAGGGCCGGCTGGAGCATACTCGTATACTTTTGCCTTGGCGTCGACGGCCCGGAAATCCGGCCGGCCGGCGACGGACTCGCTCGTGCCAAGCAGAAGATACCCGCCCGATCCGAGCGAGAACTGAAACGCCTCGAAGACCCGGCGCTGCCAGTCGGGCTTCAGGTAAATGAGCGCGTTTCTACAGGAGACGAGATCGATGCGCGAGAACGGGGGGTCTTTGAGCATGTCGTGCTGCGCGAAGACCACCCGGGAGCGGATCTTCCGGGTTACCTCGTAGGAGCGCCCCGTCTTGATGAAGAACCGCTTTTGGCGCTCTCGGGAGACGTCAACCATCAGGCTGTCTGGGTACCGGCCCACACTCGCTGTCTCGATGGCGACGCCGTCGATGTCGGTAGCGAATACCTTGAAATCGACCGGCCCTTTCGCTTCCTCCATCGCTTCGTAGAGCAGTATGGCGATAGAGTAGGCGTCCTCGCCTGTCGAACAGCCAGGTACCCACGCACGGATGGGCCGGTTGGCATTGGCCTGCTTGATCAGCTTGGGAATGACATCGGTCTGGAGCACACGGAACGGAAAGTCGTCCCGGAAGAACCGCGTGACGCCAATGAGAAAGTCCTGATAGAGCAGGTCGCATTCATCCTCGTCTGTCTCTACGAGGGACACGTACGAGGCAAGGTCCTCGATCTGCCGGAGGCTCATCCGCCGCTCGATGCGTCGGACGATCGTGGACGGCTTGTAGGCCGCGAAATCGACACCGCACCTGTTCCGGATAGCCGTGAAAAGCCGCTGTAGCAGCATTTCGCTTTCGCTCGACAGCGCCTGCTCGGCCGCTTTCTGCAACCCGAGGCCGGGAAAGCTGATGTACTGGAGCAAGATTTCGCGCAATGCACCCGGCGCAGCAATCAAGTCGATCAGTTTCGTCTGGATGGCACTGCGCGGCATGCCATCGAACTTGGCTGACTCGTCCTGCGCGAGCGCGACGCCGCCGGCTTCCTTGATCGCCCGGACCCCAATGGTGCCGTCGCTGCCCGTTCCCGACAAGATGATGCCCACAGCACGGTCGCCTTGATCGCGGGCGAGGGATTCGAAAAAGATGTCGATAGGCAAGTTCTGGCCGCGCCGGCCGATGTAGTCGCTGAGGAAAAGCGTACCATCGGTCGTCGTCAGGTTCTTGCCGGGCGGGATCAGGTAGATGTGATCCGCTTCCAGGCGGTTACCGTCGCCGGCTTGGCTCACCGTGAGATCGGTGTACTTCGAGAGCAGGTACGGCATGTAGCTCTCGTGGTCTGGCGACAAGTGCTGAACCACGACGAACGTGATCTTGCCTGTCACGGGCATATCTTCGAAGAACGCTTCGAGCGCCTGAAGCCCGCCGGCCGATGCGCCGACGCCAACGACGTACAGACGATCGTCCAGGGGAATGCCGGCCGTTGCCTCCAACGGAATCTCAGCCATGCCGTTCTTTAGTGGTGGAGTGGTGGGTGATGAGCGATCTGTACAACATAACGCAGACAGGCGGCTGTGGTGCCACGGTTTGCGTGCGGCTGTGTGTCAGATGTTGCAGAGTGTCAGATGTTGCAGGGCGAGCTAGGGTCAGAGTAGCACAGTGGCTTAGGACATCAAATCGGCCACAAATGTTGAAATCCTTTGACTTGGTTCGCGCGTCTACGATGACGCAGCTGTCGCAGAGTGCCAGGGTTGCTTGCCACACAGCCACTCTGCCACATAGCCACAGGAGCGCGGCAGATGTTGCACTGTGGCAGATGTAGCAAGTATCTAGGCCGCCAACCACCCAACCACCCAACCACCCAACCACCCATGCCCCTAACCGCCGCCACGACGATCCGAGATGCGTACGACGCATACCTGGCCGGCTTCCGAGCGGTAACGCGCCGGGCGAAGGGACGGTTCGAGGCGCGGGATTGGGCGGGGGCAAAGGCCGATACGCAGGAACGCCTCGGGCTGTACCGGCCGGCGGTGGATGCGGCGACGCTAGAGGTCCGCCGGCACCTCGGTACCCGGGCCAAGGAGCGCGAGGTCTGGGCGGCCATGAAGCGCTCGTATGCCGACTTGGTACGGGGCCGGCAGGACATCGAGATCGCGGAGACGTTCTACAATTCGGTGGTCCGGCGGGTCTTTTCGACCGTTGGCGTGGACCCGTCTAGCGAGTTCGTAGGCTCCCGCTACGAGCGGTTCTGCGACGCGCCTTTGCGGTCGATTTACCGCACGTTTACGCCGGCGTCCCAAGGCCCAGACGGCTATGCCGGCCTCGTTGAGCGCATCGCCGAGCATGCCGGCTTCGACGCGAACTGGGCCGATCTGCCCGCCGATGCCGCCCTGGCCGGCGCTCGTCTGGAGCACCACGTGGCCCAGGTGTATCCGGGCCAAGGCATCGAGTCTGTACAGGTGTTCGTTGCCGCGTTTTACCGCAACAAGGGCGCTTATCTCGTCGGCCGGCTACGCACGACGGATCTCGATGTGACGCCGTTTGCACTTGCCGTCGTGCACCCGGAGGCCGGGCTGTGCTTGGATGCGGTGCTGCTCACGCCTGACGAGGCCAGCCAATTGTTTAGCTATACGCGCTCGTACTTCATGGTCGATGTGCCACGGCCGTGGGAGGTGGTGGCTTTTCTGAAGACGATTCTGCCGCACAAGTGGGAGGCCACATTCTACACGTGCTGCGGGTTCGACAAACATGGCAAGACCGTACTCTACCGCCACATTCTGAGCCATCTCGCCTCGTCGAATGATCAGTTCGTGCCGGCTCCGGGCGTCGAGGGGATGGTCATGGACGTGTTTACGTTGCCGAGCTTCGATCTCGTCTTCAAGGTCATCCGCGACCGGTTTGCGCCGCCCAAGCAAGTGACCCGGCAAGACGTGCTCAACCGGTACCGCTACGTGTTCTTGACCGACCGCGTCGGCCGGCTCATGGACACGCAGGAGTTCGAACACATCACCTTTGATCGAGAACGCTTCGCCGAGGATACGCTGGACGAACTGCTCGGCACGTGTGGCAGCACGGTACACGTCGATGGCGCAGAGGTGGTGATCCGGCACGTCTACACCGAGCGCCGCGTCACGCCCCTGAACCTGTACCTCACCGATCCTGAGACCACCGAGGCGCAGCGCGAACTGGCCGTCATCGACTTCGGGCGCTGCATCAAGGACCTTGCCGCCGCCGATATTTTTCCGGGCGATATGTTCGGGAAAAACTTCGGGGTCACGCGCCTCGGGCGCGTCGTGTTCTACGACTACGACGAGATGGAGCCGCTTTCGGTCCAGCGCTTCGCTGAACTGCCGGTCCAGGATGATCCCTACGCCTCGGAATACAGCCACTACGTCGACCCCGACGTGGTGTACCCGGCGGAGTTCAAACGTTACCTCGGTCTGCCGGAGCACTTGCTGCGTGTCTTCCTGAAGCATCACGGCGAGCTCTTCACGGTTCGCTTCTGGAACGGAGCCAAGCGCCGGCTCCGGGAGCACGTGTGGCCGGATTTCTTCCCGTACCCGGAGTCTGTCCGGTTGCGCTGCGCCGAGGCCCTGACCTCGTCGCCCTCAAGCCAGGACTAGCCGTGGATTATCTCGCTCGGCATGTTCAGGAACGCCCACATCAAACCGCGATCGTCGGGCCGGATGGGCAGCTCACATTCGCCGAACTGGAAGACGAGGT
>JBCDHV010000065.1:0-11950 GCA_038749615.1 Bacteroidota bacterium | reverse complement strand
GATCGAGGGCAAAGCAGCGGGCGAGGTGCCGGAATTTGGCCTCGGAAATCTTTGAACGCCGGTAGTACGTGTTAACTTGAGCCATTACAGGAAGCTACGGACACGGTTTGAGCCGTTTGCTTCCTAAGACCCTTATGATTTATGAGGAGCGGAGGGGGTTAGGCAGATTGTCTCGTGTCGCACGGCTTCCGCCGGACTCGTCCTCATTCGCATGAGCACAACTGGATCAATAACCCTTCATAATTCCCAAATCATAAATCATAACTCCAGAATCCGTCTCAAGCCGATTCTCGAAGCGCCCGGATCCTTGCGCGTACTTCCGGTGCAAGCAACGACCCCGGGTAGCTTTCGAGCAGGCGGACGTACGTGTCTTGCGCGGTTTCGGGATCGTCTAGCGGGCCTTCGTACAGCTCTGCCAAGGCGTAGAGCGCGCGATCGGCGAGATAGCTACGTGCATGAGACGCCACGACGGCCTCGTACGCAACGGCCGCGTCTTCGAATCGCTCCGCAGCAGCTAACGTTTCAGCCCGGCGAAACCGCGTCTCGTCGATCAGCCCGTGGCTCGGAAACTCGTCGAGGATGCGTTCGAGCATGGTCAAGGCCTCGTCGAACTGCCGGCGTCGCGACGATAGCTCTGCCAGGGCGTACAGGGACAGCGGCGTGTGCAGCGAGTCCGGGCCTTTGTTTTCTAGGAGAAGCACCTTGAGTTCAATCGCATCGTTGGCGATGTCGGTCTCGGTGTTTTCGTCGAGTGCGCCGGCTCGGGCGAGGGCCGCGTCGTATTGGCCTTCGTAGAAATCGAGCCGGGCCAGTTCAAATCTGGATCGCTGAGCCAGTTCGCCGATGCGCAAGTCGTCTACGAGGCGGTTAAACAAAAGACGTGCGCCGTCGAAGTCGTTGCGGAGCAGGCGGATCGTCCCCAGTTCGAACTTGGCGCTCGGGCCGGCATCCCCCTCGATGTAGCTCGAGGTCACCTCGCCGAGGAGGGCTTCGGCCGCGCCAAGATCGCGGTAGACATCGAGCTGAAGCTTACCGAGTGCAAGGAGTGCATCGGACCGGCGCGCATCGCCCGGATGGTTCGCAACAAAGGTCCGGTAGGCCTCGATGGCCGCATCGTAGTTCGGGGCCGGCACCCGGTTGCCGCCAGCGTCAAAGGCTCGTTCGCCTAGCGACTCTGCCTTTTCGACCAGCAGTTCCGCTGCCATGTACCGAGCCGTAGGGGCCGAGATCGCGTCTGGGTAGCGGTTCAGAATTTCGGTGTATGCCTGGCCGGCTTCATCGAGCGCGCCGGCATAGCGCGCTTGCCGGGCAAACCCCAGCAACACCTGGCCTTCCTGCTTTTCGAGCCGGTCGATTGCAGCGTACGTGCGGTAGGCGTCTGCGTATTCGCCCACCTCCATCTGGAGCCAGCCGAGCAACTCGCGAAATGTTCGGTTGAGTGGCGCGTCGCGGACGGCTTTCTCGGCAACTTCCAAGCCCTCTCGCAAGGCATCCGCATGCTGGCTGAACCGCCCGAAGCGCCGGCGGACGAAGCCCAGTTGATCCGGGCTTTCGGCCAGCACACTGATGTATTCGCGCATGGCCTTGGCATGCTTGGCGGTCAGGCCGTAGAGGGCCGCAAGATCGTTCCGGAAAAGCGTGGAATCGCCTGAGGCCTGCCGGCCTTGTTCCAGCACCGAAATGGCACGGTCGTACAGGCGCAATTCTGAGAGCGTGAAGTAGACGGCACGATACGTCGATGTTCGAGACGGCGCGTGAGCCACGGCTTCAGCCCAGGCCGCATCGGCACCGGCTTCATCGCCGACGCGGAACAGCACGGCGCCACGTTCGGCGAGGAGGGTCGGTGTACGCTGCCGGTTCAACTGGTCATCGACGAGGCGAAGCGCGTCGTCGTATAGCTTCTGGTTGAGGTAGGCCTCCTTGAGCTTCGAGTAGTAGGCCGGAACCTCGGGCGACTTCTGGTAGAGCGTCTCCAGCAGCCCGATGGCCCGGTCGTACTGGCCAGCGCGGATATACCGTTCCGCCAACCCAAACCGGCGTGCGTCCGCATCCTGCGCTGCAACTGGAGTGGCAAGGCTCAGGATGAGCAAAACAAAGAGGGCTCGCATCGTCAGGGGCATAAGAGCTGGTGTACGCACAGTGTTTAGAGCCAAGATGTGGTGTTAAGATCGCCCAACCACCCAACCAAAAACCGCCCAACCAATCCCGGAGTTTCCTCCACTTCTTCGTGCGATCTACGGCAGCAAAACTGAATCTCGTGCTAGATTCGTACGTTACGGGCCGCATGGCGGACCCACCCGCACCTACTCTAGCACCAACCCGTCCTACATTCTAGTGGCTGTCGTACCTGTCGAAGACATCCCCTCTACACCGTCGGTGCGCCGGCTCTCCATACTTGGTTCGACGGGGTCGATCGGGACTCAAACGCTCGAGATCGTCCGCCTATTTCCCGATCGGTTTCGCGTGGTGGCCCTGGTTGCGAATTCTAACGTAGCCCTTTTGGCAGAGCAGGCCAAGGCATTTCGGCCTGAATTCGTGGTCATTGCCCGCGAAGACTGCGAAGAGGCGATGGTCGCCGCGCTGCAAGGTACAGGAATCGAGGTGCGCTGCGGCGAAGACGCGGTACACGAGGCGGCGGTGGCGGGCGAGACCGTGATCGCGGCGATGGTCGGGTTTGCTGGCCTGAAGCCCGTCTTGGCTGCCGTACGTGCCGGCCGGACGGTGGCGCTGGCAAACAAGGAAACGCTTGTCGTTGCCGGCGAGCTGCTGGTTCGAGAAGCGAAAGCAAACGAGGCAACCGTACTGCCGCTCGACAGCGAGCACTCGGCCATTTTTCAATGTCTCGTGGGCGAACCGATGGAGCGCGTCGACCGGCTCATCCTGACCGCGTCCGGAGGCCCCTTTCGTACGTGGCCGGCCGAGCGGTTTCCGACGATCACCAAGCGCGACGCCCTGAAGCATCCCAACTGGTCGATGGGCGCAAAGGTCACGATCGATTCCGCCTCGCTCATGAACAAGGGGTTGGAGGTCATCGAAGCCTGCTGGCTCTTCGATCTTGGCCCTGACCGCGTCGATGTCTTGGTTCATCCGCAGTCGATCGTGCACTCGATGGTCGAGTTTGTGGATGGATCGACCAAGGCGCAGTTGGGCGTGCCGGACATGAAGGTGCCGATTCAGTACGCGTTGACGTATCCCGACCGCTGGCCGGCCCCGCACAAACGCCTCGACTGGGCGTCCATCCGCGCACTCGACTTCGAGCAGCCTGATCTGGAGCGTTTCCCGGCCCTCGGTCTGGCGTTCGACGCGCTGGAAGCAGGGGGGACGATGCCGGCGACGCTGAATGCGGCCAACGAGGCAGCCGTACAGCTTTTCTTGGACGACCGAATCCGCTTCATGGACATTCCTGCCGCCGTCGCGTCCGCGATGAGCCGGGATGCCGGTGGAGACCCGTTGAATCTCGACGCATTGGCCCAAGCCGACGCGATGGCACGCCGGCACGTGCTGGAACTCCACTCCGCGCAGGTGAATTGAACCCGCGCTCAACAGCTCTCGGACGGCTCGTAAAGCAATCGAATGGAAGCACTCCTAAATATTTTGTCCTACGTGTTCTGGATCGTCATCGCGCTCGGCGTGCTGGTGTTCGTGCACGAACTGGGGCATTTCCTCGCGGCAAAGCTCTTTGGCATGCGCGTGGAGCAATTCTCGATTGGCTTCCCTCCGAAGATCGTTGGGAAAACGGTCGGAGATACCGAGTACCGCATCGGTGCCGTGCCGCTGGGAGGCTACGTCAAGATCTCCGGGATGGTGGACGAGAGCCTCGACACGGACAATCTGGCCTCGGAACCTGAACCCTGGGAATTCAGGGCCAAACCCGTCTGGCAGCGCATCATCGTGATCTGCGCCGGCGTGGTGTTCAATATCATTTTCGCCGTTGGCGTCTACATGGGGCTGAACCTCGCATACGGCGAGGAATACCTCCCGATGGAGCGGGTGGAGTCGCTCTACATCGAGTCGGGCAGTTTCGCCGACAGTCTCGGCCTGAAGACGGGGGACAGCGTTGTTTCGATCAACGGCGAACCCGTCGAGCGCTACGGCGACTTGCTCAGCGTCAACACGCTGCTCGCCGACCAGGCCGTCATCACCGTTGACCGTGCCGGCCAGCGCGTCGATTTGCGGGCACCGGAAGACGTGCTGACGCGGCTCGTACGCAGCCAGAAAGACGGCGGTAGTCTCACGGGAGGTGTTTACGTCAGCCCGTTCGTGCAAATCCTGGGCGTCTCCAACGATTCGCCGGCGGAGGAAGCCGGCATCGAATCGGGCGACATCCTGGTGGAAGTGGCTGAGCAACCGGTTCGCCTCGTGCGCGAGTTGACAGGCCAGCTTCAGCAAGCCGGCGAGACCGAGATCCCCGTTCGCGTCCGCCGGGCCGAGACCGGAGCGATCGAGGACGTGCTGGTGACGCCGAGAGAGTCAGATGGCCGCATCGTCATGGGCGTGTCGGTTGCAGACTCGGACAGCGTGTTGATGAACCGCGACCTGTACGAGAGCCGGCCCTTTGGGATCGGCGAGGCGCTGGCCAAAGGCGTGACGGACACGTGGGAGAGTGGGAAGCTGCAAGTCGTTGGTTTGCGCAAGATCATCAGCGGCAAAGAGAGCTTCCGCGAGAACGTCGGCGGGCCGGTCATGATCGCCCGCGAGACCAAACGTGCAGCCGACCGTGGTGGCCGTTCGTTCTGGCAGCTGCTTGCGATGCTCTCAGTCATCTTGGCCATCATGAATATCCTTCCGATACCGGCTCTCGACGGCGGGCATCTGGTGTTTTTGATCTACGAAGGGATTACCCGAAGGGAGCCATCGTTGAAGGTCCGCATGGTGATGCAACAGGTCGGAATGGTTCTGTTGCTCGGGCTCATGGTCTTCCTTGTATTCAATGATTTTTTGCGCCTCTAGCGCTCAGAATCGGGTACGTTGAGGCTGACGGTTTCTGGCGTACTGGTACGACCACTACCCACCAGCACCCCCTCGTGAGAGCCGGCGGGCCTCGCGAGACCCTGGAGCGGCCGTCATGTATTTCGTTCGCCGCGCACGTTTTTCCTTCCCATTGACCGAGAAAGGCGACCCCCGCTGTCGCCTTTCGTGTTGTAGGAGCCATGAACGCCTCGCAAGCCATACCCACCGTTTTGCCCCTTCATTCGGAGACCGACGAGCAGGTCCAGGACCGACTTCGCATGTCGGGCCCGATGCCTGAACACGTCGCCATCATCATGGATGGCAACGGGCGTTGGGCGAAGCAACGGGGGAAGCACCGCGTATTCGGTCATCACAAAGGGATCGAGTCGGTGCGGGACATCATCGAGGCCTCAGCCCAGTTGGGCGGGATCTCACACGTCACGCTCTACACGTTCAGCACGGAAAACTGGGGCCGGCCGGCTACGGAAGTCCGGGCCATCATGGAGCTGCTTATCCGCACGATCCGCAAGGAGACGCAGACGCTGCTAAAAAACAGCATCCGGCTCCGCGTCATCGGCGACCCCAGTATGCTGCCGGCACGCTGCCAGCGTGAGCTGTCTGAAGCTATCGAGTTGACGCGCGACAATGATCGCATGACGCTGACGCTCGCGCTTTCCTACAGTGGCCGCTGGGAGATCTTGCAGGCCGTCCGGTCGATTGCCTCGCAAGTCCAAGCCGGCCATCTGCACGCCGAGAATATTGACGAAGCGCTCTTCGAGGCGCAACTCAACACCGTCGGCATGCCGGACCCGGATCTGCTGATCCGTACAGGAGGAGATTACCGGATCTCGAACTTCCTGCTTTGGCAGTTGGCCTACACTGAATTGTACATCACGGACCGCCCATGGCCTGAATTCCGGCGCACCGATCTCTACGAAGCGATTCGCAGCTTCCAAGCACGAGATCGCCGGTTTGGTAAGGTCAAGGATGCTGAATGAGTAACGGTACCAAACGGCCGCTCACAGGCGTTTCTACACGGTTCACGCCGTTTTTGGCGAACCGGAAGCGCTCGGACGGGTGGCTAGGCAAACATGAGCCCAGGCGGACACGGCGGTGATCCCCGACTCCATACGCGACACCGTTCTTGCCTCGTACCCCACCCGATCACCCACCTCGATTTTATGCGTACCCTCCTCACCCTTTTAGCGCTGAGCGTCACGTTTGCTGGCGCCGGAGTTGCGCAGGCACAGACACCTGGCCTGGAGCTCGCGAGTGTATCCAACGCGCGTGGCCCGCAGGCGATGAACATCCTGGGCATCGACGTTGAAGGCACGCAAGACGACGGAACCCGATTCCTCGTCATCCGGCAGAGCGGCCTCACGATCGGCCAGGAAGTCCAGGTCCCCGGAGACGAGGCGTTCAGCAAGGCGATCAAGCAGTTGTACCGGCTCCGCATTTTCTCGGATGTCGAGATCGTGGCCGACAAGATGATCGACGGTGGGGTGTACCTCCTCATCCGGGTCAAACAAGAGCCCCGGCTCGATTCGTATTCCTTCACGGGGATCAAGGGCAGCCATCGCGACGAGTTGAAGCGCAAAACGCCGCTTCTGCGTGGGCAATCCGTAAAGCCGGGGGACATCGACCGCACGAAACGTATTGTCTCGGACTACTATGCGGAGAAAGGGCATCCGCTGGCCACGACGGAGGTAGTGCGCACCGAGACTGAGGAAGGCCGGCTGAAACTCGAGTTTCAGGTGGAGCGTGGCCCGCGTGTCGAGGTGAACGAGATCATGGTGGAAGGCAACATCGCCTTCTCCGAGAAAGCGGTAGAAAAGCGCCTCAAGGAGACGAAAGAAGATCGGTGGTGGCGCTTCTGGAAGAAAGAAACGTTCGATGTCGACGAGTTCGAGTCGGACAAGCAGAACCTCATCAATTACTACAACGAGAAGGGCTACTACGACGCCCAGATCGTGTCTGACTCGACGTACCTAGTCGACGTAGACGGCAAGCCCAAGCTCAATGTGGTGCTCCGCGTTCAGGAAGGACCCAAGTACCACATCCGCGACATCGACTTCGAGGGCAACACGGCTTACACCGATCAGCAACTCATGGAGTCGCTGGGCATCGCGGAAGGGGAGGCGTACAACAGCAAGCGTCTGGAGACCAACTTGTACGCGAACCCGCGCAACACGGACGTGTCGAGCCTCTACTACAACCGTGGCTACGTGGGCTTCCGCGTGAATCCCGTGATCACTGTTGCGCAAGGAGACTCCCTCGATCTCACGTTCCAGATCGAAGAAGGTGACGTGTATGATTTCGGCAACATCTCGATTGCCGGCAACACCACGACCAAAGAGCACGTCATCCGCCGGCAGCTTCGCACGATGCCGGGCTACACGTTCTCGCGTGATGCGATTCAGCGGTCCCTGCGTGAACTCGTGCAGCTAGGCTATTTCAACCCGGAAACGCTCATCCCTGAGACGCGCGTCAATCCCGGCGAGAAGACGGTTGACGTGACCTACCAGGTCGAGGAAACTGGAAACAGCCAGCTCGAATTGTCGGGCGGTTGGGGTGGTGTCGGCGGTGGCTTGTTGCTGCAAGCCGGCTTCACGTTCAACAACTTCTCGATCCAGGACATCTTCAAAGCCGGCGCGTGGCGTCCGCTCCCGACGGGGGATGGGCAGCAGCTCGGCCTCAACGTTCAGGTGCAGGGCAGCTTCTTCCAGAACTACGCGATCAACTTCACCGAGCCATGGTTCCGTGGGAAGCCACACCCCGTTGGGTTCTCGATCTCTCACAGCCGGTACAACCTGAACCGCCGCTTCAACGCGTTCCTGGGGCAATTCGAGGAGACTGCTGAGAACCCTGACAACCGGATCTCGATCACCTCGGCACAGCTGTCGTACGGCCGTCAGTTGAAATGGCCGGATGATTACTTCTCCACAGGGTCGGTCCTTGGCTGGCGCTTCTACAACTTCGGTGCACGCAGCACCTCGTACGGCCTGCCTCCTGGCCAAAACCACGCGCTCACGTTCACGCAGCGTTTTGCCCGTAACTCCCTCGACAACCCGCTCTTCCCGAGCAACGGGTCGAGTCTAAACATGTCGGTGGAAATCGCGCCGCCGTTCCCGGGCTTTATCCAGTATCACAAGTGGTCGCTCTCGAACAGCTGGAATATGCCGCTCTTCCGCAAAGTCTCGCTGGGGCTATCGGCGGACTACGGCTACGTCGGCTCGTTCAACAGCGAAACGGTATCGTTTGAGCGCTACGTCGTGGGGGGAACGCCCTTCGACGCGCAGGGCGGTCGGTTCGGTTTTGGGCGTGACCTCGTGTTTGCCCGCGGTTTCCCAGCTGCTGCGATTACTCCGCTCAACCCCGACGGATCACTGCTTGGTGGTTCGGTGCTGAACAAGTACACGTCTGAGCTACGCTGGATGATGGCGACGTCGCCTCAGTTCCAGCTCCAGACCTACGGCTTCCTAGACGCCCTGAACACCTGGGACGGCTTCACCTCGTATGACCCGACGCAGCTCTTCCGGGCGACCGGTGTTGGGGTGCGGATCTTCCTGCCGATCCTCGGTATGCTCAACATGAGCTATGGCTACAACCTGGACGCCTTCCCACGGCAAGCCGGCGACGACGGACTCTCGCGCTGGCGCTTCCAGTTCTCTCTCGGACAATCCTTCTAGATGACAGCGTGTCAGGAAGACAGCCAACCGGAGTCAAGGGCTTCGGTTGGCTGTTTTCTGCTGGCTGCACAGAATGCACGATTAAGAAGTTATTGTGATTCAGTAGGTTAGCATCCTACTTGGCCCTTCGATTGCACTAGTGTTTGGAGCCGCGTCAGATCCAACGCAACGGACGTCAAAGAAAAGCCTAGCCCCATGCGTGTACGCCTGTTTTCATTTGTTCTCGCTTCCGCCCTGTTGATCCCAGGCCTCGCCTTGGCTCAGCAGAAGGTGGGCTATATCGATTCCGACTTCATTCTCAAAAACCTGCCCGACTACGCCACGGTCCAGCAAAACCTCGACCGGATGGCGCAGGAATGGCAGCGCGAGATGGAAACGATGGAGGGCAACATCGAGAGTGCCTTCCGCGAGTACCAAGCGCGCGAGTTGCTCTACACGAAGGAAGAGCGCGACCGCAAACGCGAGGACATCATGCGGCTCGAAGACGAACTCGAACAGTTCCGCCTGCGCCATTTTGGGCCGGAAGGGGAGCTGTTCAAGCAACAGTCGACGCTGATGGGCCCGATCCAAGAACGCATTCTGGCGGCCGTCCAAGAAGTCGCCGTCCAGGAGAACTACGACTACGTGTTCGACAAAGCCGGCGACTACCTCTTTGTCTACTTCCGCGATCAGTACGATGTGAGCATCCTCGTGCTCGAGGAGCTTGGCATCGATCCAGAGCGCATCCAGGGGGCGTCCACTGCAGCGAACTAGCACGGCCGTGAACCCCCTCCCAACCCCCCAACCATTCATCCACCGAATCATTATGTCCATTCGTCATACTCTCGCCGGCGTGCTGCTTGCCGTCGGTCTCCTCGCCGCGCCGCAGGCGTCTGCGCAAGGCCTGAAAGTCGGCTACACTGAGGCCGACATCATCGTTGCCCAAATGCCCGAGTACCGGGACATGGTGCAGGAACTACAAGGCTTCGTCGAGGCCGGCCAGCAGGAGTACCAGGGGCTCGTCGAGAGCTACCAGGAGAAGCTGGCTGACTACCAGCAGAAGCAGGCGCTCTTGTCTGAGCAGGCCCGCGCAACGCGCGAGGAAGAACTCGTCGAGCTGCAAGGCCAGATCCAGCAGTTCGCCGCCGCGAAAGAGCAAGAAGTGGCTCAGAAAGAAGCCGAGCTACTCGGGCCGCTTCTCGACCGGGTCCAGACGGCCATCAACGAAGTCGCAGCCGAGCAGGGCCTGCAACTCGTGCTGAACTCCCGTGCCGCCGGCCAGCCGATGATCCTGTTTGCCAGCGATGAGATGAACATCACGGAAGCCGTGATGAGCAAGCTCGGGATTACGCCAGCCACGGGCGAGTCCAGCTCCCGGTAACGCGTTCGAGAGTACTTCGGACCAAAGTTCAAAGGCGGAAGTCGGAGCGCAGAAGTATTCTACGGGGTCCAACCTGTACACTTCTGCCCTCTGGCTTCCGCTTTGCGTTTGCTGGTACCGTTCTAACCTCCGCCACGTCATGAGTACCCAGACTGTACCTACCAACGGCTCCAGCAATGGCCAGGCCTCCGTAGACGCCCGGCCCAAGCGTGTGACCACCCGCACGTTTCAAGACATGAAGCGAGCCGGCACACCGATCGCCATGCTTACGGCGTACGATTACACGTCAGCGCGCATCCTCGATGCCGGCGGCATCGACGCCCTGCTGGTGGGCGACTCGGCTTCGAACGTCATGGCCGGCCACGAGACCACGCTGCCGATCACGTTGGAGCAGATGATCTACCACGCGCAGTGCGTGGTACGGGGCGTAAAGCGGGCACTCGTGGTGGTCGATTTACCGTTTGGGACCTACCAGGGCGATTCCAAACGGGCGCTGCGTTCGGCGATCCGCATCATGAAGGAAACGGGAGCGCACGCCGTGAAGCTCGAAGGGGGAGAGGAGATCGCGCCCATCGTTCGGCGCATCATCTCGGCCGGCGTGCCTGTGATGGGCCACCTTGGCCTGACGCCGCAGCACATCTACCGGTTCGGAGGCTACCAAGTCCGTGCCCGTGGTACGGCGGAGGCCGACAAGCTCCGGGCCGATGCGAAGATTCTCGAAGAAGCCGGCTGCTTCTCGATCGTGCTGGAAAAAATCCCCCGGACGCTGGCTCGTGATGTCAGCAACCTGATCTCCATCCCGACCATCGGCATCGGAGCCGGGCCGGAATGCGATGGACAGATCCTCGTGACGCATGACATGCTGGGGCTGACAACGGATTTCAACCCACGATTCGTCCGGCACTACGCGCAGCTCGCCAAGGTCATCACCGACGCGACGCAGGAATACGTGCTCGACACGAAACGCCGGCAATTTCCGTCGGATGCGGAAGCATACGAGTAGGGCGAGCGGAAGGCTGATCTTTGGACGCAACCTTGGCAACCCTGCCGGGGATTGGATGTAACGTGTGGGCGAATTCCATCTCAAAGAACCCCCGTTGACTCCTACACCCGGAATGACACAGCCCACACACGCATCCTCAGACGGTAAGAACGGCGAGCGCCCGTTGATTCTCATCAGTAACGATGACGGGATCGATGCGCACGGCATACGCGCCTTGGTTCACGCACTGGACGGCCTTGGTGAACTCGTCATCGTGGCACCAGAGAGCGAGCAAAGTGCGGTGGGCCATGCCGTCACGATCCGTATGCCGGTACGGGCACACACGGTGCAGTACGAAGGGGCAAGTGGCTACGTCAAGGCCTGGGCTGTGACCGGCACGCCGGCGGACTGTGTCAAACTTGCCGTCAACCGGCTGCTCGACCGCGAGCCCGATCTGGTAGTCAGCGGCATCAATCAGGGACCGAATACGGCGGTCAATGTGCTGTACTCCGGCACGGTGAGCGCAGCCAGCGAGGCGTGCATCATGGGCTACGATGCCATCGCCGTCTCGAATGGCGACTGGGCAGCCGATGCGGACTACGAGGCTGCCGGCCACTACGCACGGATCGTTGCGAGTCAAGTGCTCGAACGTGGATTGCCAGACAATGTGTTGCTCAACGTCAACACGCCGGACCGGCCGATGCATGAGGTCAAAGGCATCGAAGTAACCCGGTTGGCTCGGTCGCGATGGATTGAGGAATTTAGCCCCCGCGTTGATCCGTTCGACCGGCCGTATTACTGGCTCGCCGGCCGGTTCGAAAACCTCGACGATCGAGACGATAACGACCTGGGTGCCATCGACCGAGGCTACGTCAGCGTCACGCCTTTGGAGCTAGACCTCACGGCCCACCGGCTCCTCGCACAGTTTAAAGCATGGGATTGGACATGAGTATTCGCTTGGCCGGATTC
>JBCDHV010000064.1:0-12022 GCA_038749615.1 Bacteroidota bacterium | reverse complement strand
CGCTCGGGTGCCGAGGCCGTCTACGTGTTGCCCATCGAAGGCGGCACGCCGGAGCGGCTCACGTGGTACCCAGCCTCGACGCAAACCCTCGGCTGGACGCCGGATGGGGAACGCATTCTCTACGCGTCCAGCCGTGAAACGGCACCCGGCGCGTACGACCGGCTCTGGACCGTTTCTGTTGATGGTGGGCCGTCCGAACTGCTGCCGGCTCCGTGGGGCCACCGGGCTGCGTACTCGCCGGATGGTAGCCAACTGATCATCGACCGCGTGCGCCGGTGGGAATCGGAGTTTCAAGATTACCGGGGCGGCCAGAACACGCCGCTCATCCTGATGGACCTCGACACGCTCGACGAAACGTGGCTTCCCAACGAGCGCACCACGGATACGCAGCCGGTCTGGCTCGGTGACCTGGTCTACTTCCTGTCCGACCGTAACGGCCCGGTCAACGTCTTCTCGTACAATCCGACCAGCGGAGCCGTTGCGCAGGTGACGGAATTCGCCGAGCCCGACGTGAAGTGGCTCTCCGCCGGCGATGGCCACCTCGCACTCGAACGCGACGGTTACCTCCATACCTTCCATCCCGCGACGGGCACGCACACGCAACTCGACATCACGGTTCGCGGCGATTTTCCTTGGGCTGAAGCCGGCTGGGAGTTTGTCGGCGAGGACGCTCGGTTTGCCTCGATCTCACCGAAAGGGCAGCGTGCGGTCTTCGAAGCGCGCGGCGACATTTTCACCGTGCCGGCCGACAAAGGCTCGCCGCGCAACCTCACCCGCTCGTCTGGCGCCGCCGACCGCCGGCCGACATGGTCTCCCGACGGCGCGCACATCGCCTGGTTCTCGAGCGACGGGGAAGGCTACGCTCTCATGCTCACGGATCAAGACGGATTGGGCGAGCCCGAACGGATCGACATCGGCGAGTCCAAAATGGCATGGACGCCGATTTGGTCGCCGGACGGGAAGTACTTCGCATTTGTCGACAACAAGGTGCGGGTGCGCGTGATCGACATGGAAACGAAGGACATCGTTACGGCTGACGTGGGCGGCGTGAGCATTGCGCGCTCGGGGATGGACCTCGCGTGGTCGCCGGATTCGAAGTGGCTTTCGTACAACAAGACCGCTGCGAACAACTTCAGCCGGGTCATGGCCTGGAACGTCGATGATCGCACGGCCATCGCCCTGACGGACCCGCTCGCCGATGCCTACGCCGGCTCTTGGGACCGCGACGGCAAGCACCTCTACTTCCTGGCCAGCACGAATGTGGCGCAAGCCTCTGGATGGGCCAACACGAGCCGCTTCGTCGCCGATCCTGAGGCCTCTGCCTACGTGATCGTGCTGCAGGAAGATGGCCCCTCGCCGTTCCCACCCGAGAGTGACGAGGAGGACGTGGAAGAGGAAGAATCCGACGAAGACGCGGACGAAAACGAAGCGGACGAGTCTGATGAAGACGAAGACAGCGAGGAGGAAGATGGGGAGAGCGAAGAAGACGAAGGCATCCGTATCGACCTCGACAACATCAACCGGCGCACGATTCCGCTGCCGATGTCGTCGGGCTCGTACTACGCGACCGTCGCCGGCCCAGAAGGCAGCGTCTTCATCATCGGGGGCGGCTCGATCCGGAAGTTCTCCATCGAAGACCGTGAGGCCGAGATGTTTCTTGGCGGTGCGTTTGGGGCCGATGTGTCTCAGGACGGAAAGAAGATGCTGACGCGCTCCGCCGGCGCGTGGCGGATCGTCGGGACGGCCTCGAAGCCGAAGCCGGACGATGGTACGCTCGACATGGAGCTGCGCATGTGGCTCGACCGCTCGGAAGAGTGGGGCCAGATCTTCCGCGAAGCCTGGCACTACGAGAAAGACTATTTCTACGACCCGAACCTCCACGGCCGCGACTGGAACGAAGTCCGCGCACGCTACGAGCCGCTGATCGAGCACGTCAAGCACCGCACGGATTTGTCCTACGTGCTCGACCAGATGAACGGCGAACTCAGCGTTGGTCATAGCTTCGTCTTCGGCGGCGATTTCCCGAGTGTGGACACCCTGCGGGTGGGGCTTTTGGGCGCCGACCTCGAAGCGAAGGACGGCGGGTGGATGATCAGCCGGATCTACACAGCTGAAAGCTGGAACCCGAACCTCGATGCGCCGCTGGACCGCGCCGGCTTGAACGTCAAGGAAGGCTACTACCTCGTCGGCATCGACGGCCGGCCCTTCACGGCCGAGGACGATCCCTATCGCTATCTCGACGGCACGGCCGACCGGCAGACCGTCCTGCACCTCAACACCAGCCCGACGATGGAGGACGCCTGGACCGAGACGGTTACGCCGGTCCGGAGCGAGCGCGCCCTGCGCCGGCGAGCGTGGGTCGAGGACAACCGCCGCTACGTCGAAGAAAAATCCGACGGCCGGCTCGCGTACGTCTGGGTCCCGAACACCGGCGGCTTCGGGCTGCAATACTTCGACCGGTACTACTTCTCGCAGCAAGACAAGCCGGCCGCCGTCATCGACGAGCGGTTCAACGGCGGCGGTCTGCTCGACGACTACATGGTCGATCTCATGACCCGCCGGCTGCGCGCTGCCATCACGAACGAGGCCATGGCCGGCCGGCCGTACCGGCTCCCTGCTGGCATTCTCGGCCCGAAGGTCTTGCTGATCAACGAACTCGCCGGCTCCGGGGGCGACTTCTTCCCGTGGGTGTTCCGGCAGCAGCAAGCCGGCCCGCTGATCGGCATGACCACGTGGGGCGGCCTCGTGCGCTCATCGGTGCACTATCCCCTGATCGACGGCGGCGCGCTCACCTCGCCCGACAACGCCGTCTTCGACCCGATCAACAATGAGTGGATCGCCGAAAACGCCGGCGTGGCTCCGGACATCGAAGTCCGCCTGAGCGCCAAGGCCTTGGCTGAAGGACGCGATCCTCAACTCGACCGTGCCATCGAAGAAGCGCTGCGCCTGCTCGAAGAAGAGCCGATGCCGGCCGTGGTACCTCCGCCGTTCCCAACGCCAGCCGGCGGCGGACGGTGAGATGTGGATGTGTGGATGGGTAGTGCGTGGCTGTGTGATCGCGTGCTACCCGTCCATCCAATCACCTATTTCTGTGGGGTGGCCTTCTGTGGAGAGGCGAAGTGCGTTTCGGCGTAGGCTAGATCGAAGCGGAGGGCTTCGCCTGAAGCGTTGAGCCAGGGCCAGGTGGTTGCCGGCTTCGTGGCGATCATGGCGAAGGAGTTGCACTGGCGCTTGAAGACCTTCGTGAAGGCCCACAGAAAGGGCCGGGCGACGAGCAGGACGTTCCGCTTGAGGGAGGTCTTTTTGTACGTCGCCGCGTCGAAAGGCAGGTTGAGGCCGTAGCTGAACTGGAAGTCGTGCGGCCCCGTCGGGTCGTAGCTGCGGATGGTTTTCTTGAACTCAGCCTCCGTCCACCGATAGATGTGGTTCGGGATCTCGGTGTTGTTCAGCCCCCCATGCGTGTAGTTATTGCCAACGACGGCTTCCAACTCGTACACCGGCGAGAGCCCAAGCCGGTTGGCTAACCGCATCGTGGCGCTATCGCGGGACTCGACAACGATCACCGTCTTCCGGGCCACACGGTACATTTCGAGGAGCGCTCGGTGAGGCGATCCACAGTGGTGCAGCCCATCGGCCACGAAGACGACATCGAACGAGCTGTCATCGAACGTCAGGTTTTCGGCATCCTGAAAGCTCCATGCGAACGGTGCGTACGACCTACCATCCATGCGCTCGTCCAGATTCGAAATCGTCACCTGCTCGAAGCCGGCCTTGGCAAAGACCTCTCGCTCCGACGAGCCGGCGCAGACCGTTAGAATCGACATCTCGGGCCTGACGGTACCATCGTTCTTCAGGTCCCGAAGAAGCTCTAGCACGAACGGCTTACGCATGGCAGGCTGGTGTGGGAGAGATCTCGGATGGGTGAGATCAGGGGCAGGAGTACGGCACCTTGAGTATACGTTCAGCCTCGGCGTACAGGAGGTTAAAACTTCAGGTGAGAAGCTGTCAAGGATGAGCTCGCCACGCCAGCCCAATGCCGCCACCGGGGTACCAGTGGTTGGCCGGCTCCTCAGCAAAGAAGGAGAACGCCCAGCCGTTTGCATCAGCGAAGTTGAGCAGGTTGTCGGTCACGTGCGCGTTGTCGCCGATGATCCATGCGCGGTCGGAGAGTTTAGACTTGATGGTCTGGTATTCAGCTGCTTCGTATTCGGCAGAGTGATCGCTGTCGTTGATGAAGAGATCGACCGTCTCGTCGAGCCCGCGCAGTGATTCGATGGAGTCGCCGTAGAGGATCTCACCAACTTTGTTGTAGGGCTCCGTGAACAGATAGCCGGCGCGAGGTTGGATGTCCGTCCCGTAGTAGTGACCGGGTGACCCTTCCGCAGCGTTCCGGGATAAGGCTGTCGCCATCACGCAGGCTCCAAGGCCTTTCTCGACCCCCGTCTCGACAACGATGCGGGGTTTCGTGATGCGGGCCAAGGCGTACCAGCCGAGTCGTTTGGCTAGAAAGCCCGTGTCATCCGAAAAGGCACGCTCGACACTGGCCTGCGTAGCCGAAACGATGTGGGCGCGCAACGCCGCATCTTCGTCGATCTCGGCGATGTATTGGGCGACGGTGGGACGGGGGATACCAGTGGCTTGAGCGACGAAGGCCGCGAGGTACCGTTTGTTGGTAGCCGTGAGGTCGTAGGTGAAATTGGTGTACTCGCTGGACTGAGCGAGCCACTGAGGGACGTGACGAAGCGGCCGGGCGAGATACCGGGCAGCGATACTGCTTCGGTAGACACCCATCAGCACGGGACCGAGGACTGGCGTACGCCCGAGGCGCCGCACGGAAGATGTGATGCGAGACATGGCTGACAGGAAGACGCGTGAAGGGGAGGATTGCGTCTGGTACAGCCGGAGTGGGCCTAGTGCGTAATCGGGCTAGACGATGTGGCACGTGTGGCAAGGTGGCAGATGTGGCAGGTGCGATGTGGCACGTGTGGCTATGTGGCAGGGTGAATTGCCACACAGCCACATCTGCCACACAGCCACACGATGTGGCAGGTGTTGCAGGGTGGCAGATGTAGCAATTACCTGATCGTCAACCACCCAACCACCCAACCACCCAACCACCCTAAAACCGCACGACTGCCTGAACGGTCTGTCCACCGCCGGCCTGCGGGAGAAGCGCGAGGTCCAGGCTGGCGTTGTGCCGGCGGGAGGAGACGAGGGCGGAGAAGCCGGAGAGAAGGCGGTTGGCAACCATCAGCGAGGCAAATACCGTCACGCGCCGGCCGGCGGTCTCGGCGTCGTCACGGAGGGCGCGGTAGTCCAGCCGGGCCTGTTCGCTCGACCAATCCCACTGGAACGCTGGGCTCTCGGTCTGCGCCAACTGGTCCCAATTGCGCGTGCGCAGCAAGGCCTCTCGAAAGTCGGCGGTCGAATCGTAGGTGCCGAGGTTGAGGAAAAACGACCGGCTCTTTCCTGCGAGATCGGCTCCGGCTTCCAGCACAGCGAGCGTCTCGAAGCTCTGCGTGAGATCCTGCTCCCGCGCCCGTGCGCCCAGCAGACTCAGCACCAGCCCGATCTCAGCGCCGGCGTGCACCACGGCTCCCCGCGTCCACGCGCCGCCTGCCGCGTATCGGTGCCCCAAGCCCGGGACCACTAGGGAGAGAGCGAACGCCCCAACTGGGCTTCGGCGGCTGGATCGAAGACGCGTCACGGCCGGCCGCTCATCCTGCATCGCCGAGACGTTCTCCGGAGCGGCTGAGCAGACGAGACAGACTGGAGGGTCAGACGCCGCCCTGCCGGCGATCTGCTGCTCTGCTGATTGTGCCGAGGCCGGCCCGGCCATCAGGATGACCATAGCGACGATGGCGGCGGCTACCCAGTACTTCATCACTCCGATACATGAATCGCGTTTTAATAGAACGTTGGCGGGCAACATAGGCAGGCGGTACGGAATTAGCAGCACTGTGGGACGCTGGTTTACAGTTTCACGCGTTCAACAAGACACGTCGTCCCACGGAGGCCGCAAGACGCTGCGTCAGGTAACGATCCTGCCGTTGCCTTTGTCTACCGCTCCTGAACGGCGGTGTGTGATCCCCCCGAATAGAGGTCCTTCCATCCCCATGCCCGCTCTTCGCTCGTTCATCCTGGCGTTCTGCGTCTGCGCTGCCGCACTCCCGGCTGCCGCGCAGGACCGTGAAACGAAAAGCGACACGCTCTACTACTCCGGCGGTGTGCTGAGCGACAGCGCCAGCGTCGACCCGTCGAAGACGTACGATCTGGGCGAAGTCGTGGTCGGCGGTGCGCAAAATGCGCCGGCGGCCCGCGTAACGACCGTGCAGGCCGTCCCCTTGGCTGCCATCGAGCGGACGGACGCAGCGACGGTGGCCGACATCGCCCGGCTGGTGCCGGCTGCCAGCGTGCAGACCAATTCTCGCGGCGAGACTCTGGTGTACCTGCGGAACGTCGGGGAACGCCAAGTTGCGTTTTTCTACGATGGGGCGCTGCTTAACGTGCCGTGGGACAACCGGGTCGATCTGAGCTTGGTGCCGGCGAGTACGGTTGGGCGGATCAACATCGCTAAGGGGGCACCGAGCGTGCTCTACGGCGCAAATGTCTCCGGTGGCGTCGTCAATTTCGTGAGCCGGTCGCTGGAAACGGAGGGGCAGTTTACCGAGGCCGCCATGATGGCCGGCACCGGTAGCAGCCGGCGGGGGAGCGTGACCCACCTGCGCAACTCGGGCGATTGGCGCTTTCTGGGATCGGCCGGCTACGTAACCCGCGAGGCCATTCCGATTCCCAACGGCTCCGAACTGCCGTTTGGCCAGATCGATGACGACCGCCGCACGAACACCGACTTGGAGCTCTTCAACGTGCTTCTCCGTGGCGAGCGAGCGTTTGGCCCCAATCAGCGGGTTGCCGTCTCGCTGCTGCACTTTGATGGCGACAAAGGCATCGCCCCGCAGAGCCACATCGATCCGGCGCGAGACCGCGTCCGCTACTGGCGCTATCCGACGTGGCGTACGTCGATGTTGATCGGCAAAGGGCGGACGCCGGCAGCCGGAGGAATTTTGCAAGGCACCATCTGGGCTAGCCGGTTCGAGCAGACCATCGACCAGTTTGAATCCGTCGCCTACGCCTCGCTAGGCGAACGGCAGGAAGACCTCGACATGACGGTAGGGGCGCGGTTGGTGTTTGCTCGCCCACTCGGAGCCGGCACGGTCCAGCTCGGGCTCAACGCACTCACCTCCTCGCACGGCCAAACCGACCTCGACATTGCCGGCGGTGGGACGCCGTTCGATCAGACGTACCGGCAGCATGTTGGCAGTGTTGGGGCGGAGTACGAAGTGCCGCTTGCCGCCCGGACCCAACTCGTGGCCGGCCTCACGTTCGATGCGCTTTTGACCCCGGAGACCGGCGATAAGCCAGCGCGCGACGCGCAGTCGAGCTACGGCGCGCTTCTTGGCCTCTCGCACCAACTGGCGAACGGCATCACGCTGCGCGGTTCGGCCGGCCGCAAAACCCGCTTCCCCTCCCTGCGCGAGCTGTTCGGCGAGGCACTCGGGACGTTTTTGGACAACCCGGACCTCAAGCCCGAGCGCTCCATTTTGCTGGAGGCTGGCGCACAGGTGAGCCGGGACTCTTGGGCCGGCGAGTTTGCCCTCTTCGGCACGTTCACCGACGACACCATCGACCGCGTCTCCGTCACCGTCGACGGTACGAGGCTGCGCCAGCGCGTCAACATTCCAGGCAGCCGGGTCTTCGGCATCGAAGTAGCCGGCACGGCGCGCCCAGCGCCTCGCTGGTCGGTCGATGGGCACTTGACCCTGATGCGCCCGCGCGGGTTCGACGAAGAGGAAGACAGCTACACGGCGCTGCTCTCCGAGAAGCCGGCAGGCCTGGGGCTCCTCGGTGTCCAGTACCGAACCCCGTCAGGGTTCATGCTCCGCGCCGAGGCTGATTACACCGGCCCTGCGTATTCCCCCGACGTGGACGACACCCTCGTCCGTCTTGACCCCGCCGTCCGTCTCAACGCCCGCCTCTCCTGGCTCGGCACGCTCGCCGGCACCACGTTCGAGCCGTTCCTCCGCCTGGACAACCTGAACGATGCCGAGGTGCTGCCCCAGCTCGGCCTCCCCGCTGCCGGCCGAGAAATCCGCGGTGGTGTAAAAGCGGCGTTTTAGCGTGCTGCGCACGAGGGTTTAGTGTTCAGTGTTTGGTGTTTAGACTTGGATGACACCGTCGGAGAATCCGTGCACCGTCTGCGGCAGGCAACCCGACAAAGAATAGCAGTCGTCCTGAAGACGCGAACTGAATACTAAACACCAAAAACTAAACACCAGATCAATCGATCTATATCGATTGATCGCACAAAAAAGGCGTTTCTGTGAATCCAGGAGGCAGGTGTAGGTAAACGGGATCTATCTGATCGCTGGAGCTTGTAAAGGCGGCTGTTAGCTCAGTATACTAAAAGGCTGACAGTTCAACGGCGCGGTGCCGAGCCGCGCTGTTTTTTTGTCGCTGACTTTTTGATTGGCTTTTGCCCCGGTGCTGCTCGCGGCGTTTTGCGCTGCTCCGAAGCCGGCCCGGTCCTGCTCAAGCCCAGTCTCCCTGAAGAGACCGTCTCACCGAAGAGGAATTTAGCGTGCCTACCATTCAACAACTCGTCCGCAAGGGACGCAGCAAGAAGGTCAAGAAAACCAAGGCGCCGGCGCTCACCAATTGCCCGCAGCGCCGCGGCGTGTGCACCCGTGTGTACACGACGACGCCGAAGAAGCCGAACTCGGCCCTTCGGAAAGTTGCCCGGGTCCGGCTGACCAATGGCATCGAAGTAACGGCGTACATCCCTGGCGAAGGCCACAACCTCCAGGAGCACTCGATGGTGCTCGTGCGCGGCGGCCGGGTCAAGGACCTTCCCGGTGTGAAGTATCACATCGTGCGGGGCGCGCTCGACACGGCCGGCGTCGAAGGCCGGCGTCAGAGCCGCTCGAAGTACGGGGCCAAGCGCCCGCGCAAGTAAGAGCGCCCGCCCACTAGCGACCACAGACTGTAGCCCTCGGAGCTTCCGGGGATCGATTGTTTCACCTGAGCCGCGCCGGCTCTGCCCGCGCTCGCGCTCCCAGCTGCTTCCCTAGCGGTTACGCGTAGAAAACATCATGCGTAGAAGACAAGCAGAAAAACGCACCACGTCGCCCGACCCACAGTACGGCGATCAGATGGTCTCCAAGTTCATCAACGCGATCATGCTCGACGGCAAGAAGTCCGTCGCCCAGCGCGTGGTCTACAACGCCTTCGACGTGATCGAAGAGCGCACTGAAGAACGCGGCGTGGACATCTTCCACAAAGCGATCGAGAACGTCGCTCCACTCGTCGAGGTCCGTAGCCGCCGGGTTGGTGGGGCCACCTACCAGGTCCCGATGGAAGTCCGCGCCGACCGCCGGATTGCCCTCGCCTTCCGCTGGCTCATCTCGTTCGCACGGGGCCGCTCAGACAAGAGCATGGCTAACAAGCTGGCCGCCGAACTTCTCGCTGCCTCGCGTGGTGAAGGAGGCGCGATCCGCAAGCGGGACGACATGCACCGCATGGCCGAAGCCAACAAGGCCTTTGCCCACTTTAGAGTCTGACCCGATTTCTGGCACGGGCCGGCTCCTCTCGGGCCGCTCCCGCAGCAATCATCTGTCACACGTTTAAGTCAACCCTCTACATCCCATGAGCAACAAAGCGTTCCCGCTGGACAAGATGCGCAACATCGGTATCAGCGCACACATCGATGCGGGGAAGACCACGACGACGGAACGCATCCTGTTCTACACGGGCCGTATCCACCGCACCGGCGAGGTGCATGATGGTGGGGCCACGATGGACTGGATGGAGCAGGAAAAAGAGCGCGGGATCACGATCACCAGCGCTGCGACGACCTGCGAGTGGAAAGACCACCGGATCAACATCATCGATACGCCTGGCCACGTCGACTTCACGGTTGAAGTCGAGCGCGCCTTGCGCGTCCTCGACGGAGCCATCGCGCTCTTCTGCGCCGTTGGCGGCGTCGAGCCGCAGTCCGAGACGGTCTGGCGGCAGATGAACAAGTACAGCGTGCCGCGCATCGCGTTCGTCAACAAGATGGACCGCACTGGTGCCGATTTCGAGAACGCCGTCCAGATGATGAAGGACCGGCTCAAGGCGAACGCCGTGCCGGTTCAGTACCCCATTGGGGCTGGCAGCATGTTCCGTGGCGTCATTGACCTCGTCAAGAACAAGGCCATCATCTGGCACGACGAGACGCAGGGCAACACCTGGGACGAAATAGACATCCCGGAAGACCTCCGCACCGAAGCTCGTCACTGGCGCATCAACCTCCTCGAGGCCGTCGCCGAGCAAGACGACACGCTTCTGATGAAGTACCTCGAAGGTGAGGAAATCACGGTCGAGGAACTGCAGGAAGTCGTCCGCAAGGCCACGCTGAACCTGGACATTACGCCGGTCTTCTGCGGTACGGCCTTCAAGAACAAAGGCGTCCAGCGTCTGCTCGACGGTGTGCTCGACTACCTGCCGAGCCCGCTCGATGTGCCGCCCGTCGAAGGCGAAAACCCGGTCACGGGTGAGATGGAAGTTCGCAATGCGGACGCCAACGAGCCGTTCAGTGCCATCGCCTTCAAGATCATGACGGACCCCTACGTCGGGAAGCTGACGTTCCTCCGGGTCTACTCTGGTACGATCCAGAAAGGAACGACGGTCGTCAACCCGAGCACGCGCCGTAAGGAGCGCCTCGGCCGGCTGCTGTTCATGCACGCCAACTCCCGCGAAGACGTAGACGTGATGCGTGCCGGCGACATCGGTGCTGCCGTGGGGCTCAAAGAAGCCCGCACTGGCGACACGTTGACGCTCGACAGCGAGCAGATCATCCTCGAGAAGATGGACTTCCCGGAGCCGGTCATCCGGATTGCGGTGGAGCCCAAGACGAAGGCCGACAGCGATAAGCTCGGCAAGGCACTCGGCAAGCTCGCAGAGGAAGACCCGACGTTCAAGGTGTCGACGGATCACGAATCCGGCCAGACGATCATCGCGGGCATGGGCGAGCTGCACCTCGAGATCATCGTGGACCGGCTCAAGCGCGAGTTCAAAGTTGAAGCCAACGTGGGCAAACCCCAGGTGGCCTACCGCGAAGCCATCCAGGCCAGCGTCGACGAGCGCTACACCCACAAGAAACAGTCGGGTGGCCGCGGTCAGTTTGCCGAGGTCTGGATCGAGTTCATGCCGAAGGAAGACGGTACGGGTCTCGAGTTCATTAACGAGATCAAAGGCGGCTCGATTCCGCAGGAGTTCATCCCGTCGGTGCAGAAAGGCATCGAGTCGGCGATGGACCGTGGGCCGCTCGCCGGCTACCCGGTCGAAGGCCTAGTTGCTCGCCTCTACGATGGCAAGACGCACAACGTCGACTCCGACCAGCTCTCGTTCGAGATCGCCGGCCGGATGGCCTTCCGTAGCGCTAGCCGCAAGGCCAGCCCCGTGCTCATGGAGCCGATCATGGCCGTCGAAGTCGTGACGCCCGAAGAGTACATGGGCGATGTCATCGGCGACCTGAACAGCCGCCGGGGCCGCATCGACGGCATGAGCCAGCGCAACGACGCGCAGGTCATCAAGGCCTTCGTCCCGCTAGCCGAGATGTTCGGCTACTCGACGGATCTCCGCTCGAACACGCAGGGCCGGGCCATCTACTCGATGCAGTTTGACCACTACGCCTCCGCACCGAAATCGGTCGCAGACGAAGTGATCTCCAGCTCGAGCGCACTCGTCACTGGATAACGAATTTCAGAACAGCACACGGGCCGGTTCCCCCTCACCAACCCACCGAGGAGAGCCGGCCTGTTTCAAGCAAAACGCTACACTATCATGGCGAAAGAGCAGTTTCAACGGACCAAGCCGCACGTCAACGTCGGCACCATCGGGCACGTCGACCACGGCAAGACGACGCTGACGGCCGCGATCACGACGGTGCTCGCCAAGCGCGTCGACGGCAACACCAGCCGCG
>JBCDHV010000063.1:0-12071 GCA_038749615.1 Bacteroidota bacterium | reverse complement strand
GTTCTACGCGCCCGTCGGCGAGGTTCATGGGTCTCTACGCGTCGAGGTCATCGACCGCTGGGGGCGCACCTTCACCGAACAGGTCGGCTAGAGGCTGTCCTGCATCTCACGTATGGCTGGCCGGCACGTGCTGCGTCAGGCAATGCACTGCACCAAGCCCGATCACGACGTGCCGGCAATCCACAGGCACGACAGTCCGGTGTGGAAAGGCTCGCGCTAGTAATGCTTGAGCGGTTTCGTCTTGCGGCCCGCCATACGCCGGCATGAGCACCACGCGGTTTGCGATGAGGAAATTGGCGTAGCTCGCCGGCAGTACCGTTCCATTGTGCTCCGTCCGCGCCGGCATCGGTAGCTCAACGACCTGCAAGGCGCGCCCGTCCAGCGTCCTGGCTGCACGCAGCAGTCTGAGGTTTTCCTGCAACGCGTGGTAGTGCGGGGCTGCCGGGTCTGGATCGGAGACGGCAAAGACGGTGCGGGAATCGACGAAGCGCGCGAGGTTGTCGACATGTCCATCGGTGTCGTCGCCCTGGAGGTCGCCTTCGAGCCAGAGAACGCGCGGGGTCCCCAGCAGCTCAGCGAACAGCGTCTCGGCTTTGCCGCGCGTCAGACCAGGATTTCGGTTGGGGTTGAGCACGCAGGAGGCCGTTGTGAGCAGAAGGCCGGCTCCATTGGTATCGAGGCCACCGCCTTCGAGCGTAATGCGGCCGTCGATGACCGGCAGGTCCAATGCCTCGCACATGCGCCGGGCGGCCTGCGCGTCGGCGTCATAGGGCGGATACTTGCCGCCCCAGGCGTTGTAGGTCCAGTCGATGCCGGCGAGTGATCCATCGGCGCGATGCACGAACGTGGCACCGTGATCGCGGCACCAGGCATCGTTCGTCGGGATGCCGTGCAGGCGTACGACGCCGGCGGCCAGCTCTCCTGCAACCAGAGCCTCGACGGCCGGGCGTTCAGACGTGTTCACGTTAATCTCCACGCGCTGCCCAGACGCCGCGATCGCCCGGATCATCTGCACCACGGCCCGTCGCGCCGGCTCCAGGCTCCCGCCCGTCCACGTCTCCTCGTTGTGCGGCCAGGAGAACCAGACCGCCTGCTGTGCCGCGAATTCTGCCGGGAGTCGGTTGGGGAGGTTCGCTTTGCTCACGTGGCAGGTGGACGGGTGGCAAGTGGCGGGTGAGGAGATGGTCCCGAACCCGTAGCGCCGTGATCCATCACGGCGACAGGAATGCCCAAACGCCCCACCTGATTCAACCGTTTCCGGGTACGACCCAACGTTGCAATATCCAGAGCCCGTCGTGATGGATCACGACGATACAGGGTTGCGCCGGGATGCCGGATGCGCTAGCCCGCCGTCAACCACCCAACCACCCAACCACCCAACCACCCAACCACCCAACCACCCAACCACCTCAATCGATAAACCGCCGGCTCAGCTCATCGTAGGCGTCGATGCGGCGGTCTCGGAGGAAGGGCCAGCCTTGGCGGAGTTCGGTGATGCGGTTGAGGTCGATGTCGACGAGAAGGATAGCCTCGTCGCCGCTGGGGGCTTCGGCGAGAAGTTGGCCATCGGGGCCGGCGGCGAAACTGCGGCCCCAGAACTGAATGCCGGCACCAGGCTCACCGCCAGGCTCGGGCTCGAATCCGACGCGGTTGACGGCCACGACGAAGCACCCGTTCGCGATGGCGTGGGCGCGTTGAGCCATCTGCCAGGCCTCGTGTTGAGCCGCGCCGTGCGTGTCCCGTTCTTCCGGATGCCAGCCGATAGCCGTGGGGTAGAAGAGGATGTCGGCCCCCCGCAACGCAGTGAGCCGGGCGGCCTCGGGGTACCATTGATCCCAGCAGATCAGCACACCGAGCGTCCCATGCCGCGTGTGGAAGCTCTTGAAGCCGAGGTCGCCAGGGGTAAAGTAGAACTTCTCGTAGTATCTGGGATCGTCCGGGATGTGCATCTTGCGGTACTTGCCGAGATAGCCGGCCGGCCCGTCGATCACGGCAGCTGTGTTGTGGTACAGTCCGCGCGCGCGTTCCTCGAACAGGCTCGCGATCAGGGTCACGCCGGTCTCTGCGCACACGGTCTCCAGCCGTTTCGTCGTTGGCCCTGGTACTGGCTCGGCAAGGTCGAACGGTGCGTAGTCCTCCGTCTGGCAGAAGTAGCGCGACTGGAACAGCTCCGGCAAACACACCACCTCGGCCCCCTGCGCTGCCGCTGCCCGGATCTTCTCGACCGCCCGGTCCAGGTTTTCCGCCGGGTTGGCGCTCATGCGGGTTTGGATGATTGCGATTCTGGGCATGTTGGTTGGGCAGGTTCGCTTCGCTCACGTGGCGGTTAGCAGGTGGCAGATCGCGGGTGATTCACGGGTTCAGTATGGTAGCGCCGTGATCCATCACGGCGGCAGGCCAACCGAAACGCATCCACGTGCATGCGTGTGCAATGTCCCGGAGGGCTGCCGGCATCGCCCCGACATTGGGCATTCCCTAACGCCTCGGTAGGATACCGAAACCCCCAATCAAAAATCGCGCGTGCCAGTGCGGACATTGAGCGGACATCGAACCGTCATCGTGGTTTGAAACCCGTCGGGCCAATGATCCGATGCTACGGAATGGGTTTGCCACGCACGGCGTTTTGCTATCCTGGTCGCCGTGATGGATCACGGCGCTACGGGTTCGGGAACGTTGCCGGCCGACCCAGAGCGAAGCGAACCTCCCCCGCCCGACCACAGCGAGCTCCGCGAGCGCCCCGCCAAACTACCCACCGAGGTACGTCGTTTCCTCGAACAGCTGTTTGTACTCGTTCAGCAGGTGGTAGCCGGCGGCGGAGCGGATGGTTTTGGCTTTGACCTTGGCGCGGACGAGCTCGCTCATGCGGCGTTGCAGGTCGTTCGGGAAGTAGCGGACGAGGGCGAGGATGTCCTGCACGCTCGCGCCGGCAACGGTTTTTTCGACGTAGTAGCCCTGCGGCTCGTCGGCGTCAGCGTAGACGTGGGCTTCACCGACGCGCCCGAACAGGTTGTGCATGTCGCCCATGATGTCCTGGTAAGCACCCATCAGGAACACGCCGAGCACGTAGGGCTCACCCGGCCGAAGCGGATGGAGTTCGAGATAGTCCTTCTCGGGGTCTGGCGAGACGAAGCGGCTGATCTTGCCATCCGAATCGCACGTGAGATCGACGAGCACGCCGCGCCGGCTCGGGACTTCATCAAGCCGGTGGATCGGCACGATGGGGAAGCGCTGGCCGATGGCCCAGTGGTCGATCATCGACTGGAAGACGGAAAAATCGCAGAGGTACTGGTCGATCAACAAGTCGTCGAGCGCCTGCAATTCGGCCGGCAGCCACTCGGGGTCCGTTTCTCCGATGCGGGTGTGAATGTGCCGGCACGCACTCCAAAACAGGCGCTCGGCGAGGGCTTTTTGCTCCAGGTCCAGGTAGCCGTAGGTGAAGAGCGCATCGGCCTCGCGGCGCTTTTCAGCGAGGTCGTGATAGGCTTCGAGGAGAGCCGGCGGCTGGGTCGTCTCTGGTTCGCGGATCCACGATAGCGTCTGGTAGAGATCGCGAACGACGGCGTGGTCGTCCTCCGCCGGCACGAACGCTGGATCGATGGCATCCCGGCCGTACGCGCCCTGCACGTTCACCAAGAGCACGGAATGATGCGCCGTGAGTGCCCGGCCGCTTTCCGACACGAGATCCGGATGCGGGCAGCCGGCTGCATCGCAGACTTCCTGAACCGTGTAGACGACGGCGTTCGCGTACTCGTCGAGCGAGTAGTTGATGGCGTCGCCGCTGTCGGTACCGGAGCTTGCCGGATACCCGACGGTGTAGCTGACGCCCAATCCGCCCCCCACGTCCATGCGCTCGATACCGATACCGCGCCGACGAAGCTGGACGTACACCTGCGTGAGCTCTTTCACCGCATCGCGAAGCGTCCGCACGTCGGGAATCTGGCTGCCGATGTGAATGTGCAGCAGCTTGAAGGCCTCCGTAGTTCCCTGCGCCTCCAACGCCTCGACGAGCGACAACAACTCGGAGATCGTAATGCCGAACTTCGATTCATCGCCGCCGGACGATGCCCATTTGCCGGCCCCAGGCGTGCTCAGCCGGACGCGCACGCCGAACTGGGTCTGCGTGTGCGTCGATGCCGCCAACGCCATCAGCCGCTCGAATTCGCCGTACTTCTCGACGACGGGCATCACGTTGCGCCCGAGCCGCTGCCCGCCGAGGATGAGCCGGAGCATCGAGTCGTCTTTGTACCCGTTGCAGACGAGCAGCGTGTCGTCATCGGGCAACAGCGGGAGCGCCGCGACCAACTCGGCCTTCGATCCGCATTCGAGGCCTAATCCGTACGGCCGGCCGGCGTCGAGCACTTCCTCCACCACCTCGTGCAACTGATTCACCTTGATCGGAAACGCCGTCGTGTACGTGCCCTGGTAGCCGGCTTCCTGCCGGGCGGAAGCAAACGCTTCGTTCAGCAGACGAACGCGGGCATGCAGCACGTCATGAAAGCGGACCACCAGGGGGAGATCGTGCCCCTCGTCCTGAAGCGACCGAGCCAAGGCGTGCAAATCGACGACGGGCTCGTGCGTACCTCGGGGGCGCACCTCGACGTGCCCGTCTGCGTTGATGCCAAAGAAACCGTCGGCCCAGGCAGAAAAGTGGTACAACGCCTCGGCATCCGTCCGGGCGAGCGTCTGAGGGGTGGGCATCAGGCGTTGGGCTGAGCGTGGACGCCGGCCGCTTCGAGCACGTAGGCGAAGATCAGTGGCGCGACGATCGTCGCATCGGACTCGATGATGAAGCTGGGCGTGTCGACGGCGAGTTTGCCCCAAGTGATCTTTTCGTTCGGGACGGCGCCCGAGTAGCTGCCGTAGCTGGTGGTCGAGTCGCTAATCTGGCAGAAATAGCCCCAGAGCGGCGTGTTCTTCCGCCCGAGGTCCTGCTCCAGCATCGGGACGACGCAGATCGGGAAGTCGCCGGCGATGCCGCCTCCGATCTGGAAGAACCCGATGGGCGTGTCGTAGGCCGTCCGCTCGTACCACGCGGCCAGTTCAATCATGTACTCGATGCCCGAACGAACCGTGTGGGGCGAGGTCAAGTCGCCGGAAATCAGCCAGGCGGCGTACACGTTGCCCAAGGTCGAGTCTTCCCAGCCGGGGACGACGATGGGGAGATCGGCCTCTGCAGCCGCGAGGAGCCAACTGTCTTTCGGGTCGATCTGGTAGTGCGGTTCGAGTTGGCCGGAGCGGAGCAGCCGGTAGAGAAACTCGTGAGGGAAATACCGCTCGCCGGCTTCCTCGGCCCTGAGCCACTCGCTGGCCACGGCGTTCTCGACGCGCCGCATGGCTTCCTCTTCGGGGATGCACGTGTCGGTCACCCGGTTGAGCTTACGGGCAAGCAGATCGGCCTCGTCTTGCGGGGTCAGGTCGCGGTATTTCGGGACGCGGACGTAGTGATCGTGCGCGACGAGGTTGAACAGGTCCTCCTCCAGGTTCGCGCCGGTGCAGGAGATCGCGTGGACGCGCCCGGCCCGGATCATGTCGGCAAGCGAGCGGCCCAACTCGGCGGTGCTCATCGCGCCGGCAAGGGTGACCATCATCACGCCGCCGGCCTCCAGGTGCGCCACGTAGCCTTTGGCTGCATCGACGAGAGAAGCAGCGTTGAAATGGAGGAAATGCCGCTCAAGAAATTCAGTAATCGTATTCACGTAGTGGTGGTGATCCCAAGGTTGTGCAGTGCCACGCGCCTACGTGGGCACGCAGACCTGCGTTCCAGTTTGTCGGAGGCCTAGCCTAGCGTTAGATTCGCCCACCTCATATCTGAATTTAACATTCACGTCTTACCAAATGACCTCGATCTCACGCGCCCAATCCTATCTCAAAGAACACGGCGTGGATGCCTGGCTGTTGTACGATTTTCGAGGCAGCAACCCAGTGTTTACGCGCGTTTTGGGCTCGGGTGCGTTTACGTCGAGGCGCAATCTCTGCCTGATTCCGGCCGAGGGCGAGCCGGTGGCGCTCGTCCACGAACTCGACAAGAATCAGTTTAGCGACATTCCCTTCAATCAGGTCCGGTACATCAGCTGGCGTGAACTCGACGAATGGCTCGACGCGCACCTGACATCCGGGACCAAGGTGGCGATGGAATACTCGCCCCAAGGCGCGATCCCGATCCACTCGTTCGTCGATGCCGGCACGTTGGAGATGATCGAGAAGCGCGGCGTCGAAGTAGTGTCCTCGGCGGATTTGTATCAGGCAGCTGCGGCCATTTGGTCTGACGAGGCCGTCCGGCTCCATCAGATTGCCTGCGAAAAGACGCTCGCGATCAAGGACGAGGCGTTTCAGTTCATCGAAGCCAGGCTGGCCGTCGGCGAGCCCGTGACGGAGTATTCTGCCCAGCAGTTCATCCTCGGCCGGTTTGCTGAGGAAGGCCTCGAAACCGACCACGGCCCGATCGTCGGCGTCAACGCCAACAGCGGCGATCCGCACTACGAGCCGTCGGAGGCGCACCACCTGCCGATTCACAAAGGCGATTGGATTCTGATCGATTTATGGTCGAAGGTGCCCGGACCGCAGGGTGTGTATTGCGATGTCACGTGGGTCGGCTACGCCGGCGAAGACGTGCCCGAAGAGCATCAACAGGTGTTCGAGGTTGTGACTGGTGCGCGTGATGCCGTCGTGGATCGCCTCCATGCAGCCTGGGCGGCTGGCGAAACGCTCGCCGGCTGGCAACTCGACGATGTGGCGCGCGAACACATCGAGCAGGCCGGCTTCGGCGCGTATTTCACGCACCGGACGGGCCACAGCATGGGCCCTGGCCCCACCACCCATGCCCTCGGCGCGAACCTCGACAACCTCGAAACGCACGACAACCGCCAGCTCCTCCCGGGCACCGGTTTCAGCGTGGAGCCGGGCGTGTACCAATCTCATTTCGGCGTCCGCAGCGAAATCGATGTCTACATCGACCCCAAAGCCGGCCCTACGGTGACGACGGCGATGCAGCGCGAGGTGATTACGTTGGCGGTTGGGTAGTTGGGCGGGGTGTTCGCTTCGCTCATGTGGCTGTGTGGCAGGTGTTGCAGGGTGGCAGTGTGAAGGCGTTTCGCTTCGCTCAGGCAGGCAGCGGTCTTCCGTTCGCTTTGCTCACGTGGCGGGTGGGCCGGTTGCGGGTAGCAGGTGAAGGCGTTTCGCTTCGCTCAGGTAGAGAAGTAGTCAGGGGAGGAGTGGATGCGTAAGGCGGCTCGTTACGCTCGGGAGAAGCGCAAGGGGGGGAGAGGTCTTCAGGCGCTGCGGTACTCGGAGTTATGGCGCGCCGGCACTGACTTGCTTTCGAGAGGCAGATCTCGCCAAAGACCTCTGCGCCCGCCTTTCCCGGCTCGCTTCGCTCTCGTGGCGGGTGGACGGGTTGCGGGTGGCAGGTGATGCTTTGGGAACGGCTTGCCTTGCTCGGAATGGGTGCAAGGGGGGGGAGGTCTTCGAGCGCGGATGGTGCTCAACGGTACGGCGTGCCGGCACTGACTTGCTTTCGAGAGGCAGATCTCGCCAAAGACCTCTGCGCCCGCCTTTCCCGGCTCGCTTTGCTCACGTGGAGAAGTGGTCAGGGGGAAGAGTGGAGAGGTGGGGGACAAGATGAGAGGTCTAGCTGGCCGGCAGAGACCGGGCAAAGCGGTTCGAGCAGTCGGCCCCATTCAGCTCGTTCCGCACGTATCCACCTGGTACATCTCAACCCGTCCACGTGAACGGGCTTGCTCTATCGGTGCGGTGTAGCGTACCTATCCACCGGCTCACCTGCTCACCAACCAATCGGACCCATGCCTACCGTATTGCTCGTTGACGACGAACCGGATCTCGTGGAGTTGATGCGGTACAACCTGGAGACGGAAGGCTTCGAGGTGGTGACGGCCGGCGATGGGGCGGAGGCCCTGAGTACCGCTGCGGCGTCGCAGCCGGACGTGGTGGTGCTGGATGTCATGATGCCGGTGATGGACGGGTTGGAAGCCTGCCGGAAGTTGCGTGCCGCGCCCCAAACCTCTGCCGTCCCGATCCTGATGCTCACGGCCCGTGGCGACGAGACGGACGAGATCAAGGGCCTCGATGGCGGAGCCGACGACTACATCGCCAAGCCGGTCAGCCCCCGGGTGCTCGTGAGCCGGATCAACGCGCTGCTCCGCCGCGCCGGCCAGCCGGCCGAGCAGGAAGACCCGGAAGTCTTGCGGACGCACGGGCTTACGATCGACCGAGCGCGCTTCGTCGTTTTTCGCGGGGAGCAGGAGGGCAAGGGCGAGCGTATCCGCTTGCCGCGCAAGGAGTTCGAGCTGTTGTATTTCCTCGCCAGCCGGGCCGGCCGTGTGGTTTCCCGGCAGGAGGTCCTCGACTCGATCTGGGGCAAAGACGTCTACGTCACCCCGCGCACGGTCGACGTTCACATTCGCAAGATCCGAGACAAAATCGGCGACGCGTTGATCGAAACGGTGACCGGCGTCGGATACCGATTCAAAGAGTGACAGGTATCGCACACCTCCAAAAGGACGCCCGTAGAGCCGTTGCAGGCAACGGCTCCGGATAAGCCACAACGCTACGGATCTGCGTCGGTCAACGCGCCACGCCCAGGACGGCGTCGAAGGCCGGCTTCGGTTGGTGTTGGCGGTCGAAGAGGAGGGGGTAGCTCGTGCGGCCGGCGATGGGCCAGCCGTTGAGCCAGGAGTCACCGTCGGAGACGCCCCAGAAGGTGACACGGGAGATGTCGTCTTTGTAGCGGTGGAAGATCTGGAAGAGGTCGGCGTACCGTTGGGCAAGGGCCTGCTGCACGGAGTCGGGCAGGCCTTCGGTGTAGGGGTTGAGCTCGTCTTGCAGCTCGGCGCTCTGGGAAATGTCCGCCCCCCAATATTCGAAGGGCCGGGGCAGCACGGCGATATCGAGTTCCGTGATCATCACGTCGACGCCCAGCGCGGCGAGGTCTTCAATGGTCTCGGCCTGTGCCAGAATGCTCGGGCTGTTCGAGTCGAGCAAGTGGTGCCCCTGCGTACCTACGCCCGACACCTTGACGCCCTGATCCAGCAAGCTCTGGACGAGCCGGACGGCGCCGGCACGCTTAGCCGGGTTTTCGAGCGTGTAATCGTTGTAATAGAGTTCTGCTTCCGGGTCGGCTGCCTGGGCAAACCGGAACGCCTGGGCGAGATAGTCCTCACCGATGATGTTGAACCACGGGGTCTCCCGCATCGACCCGTCGTCGTTCAGAGCCTCGTTGACGACGTCCCATCCGTCGATTCGGCCCTTGTAGCGGCCCACGACGGTTTGGATGTGGTCTTCCATGCGTTCGAGCAACGCCTCACGCGTGAGGGGCTGGCCGGTGGCGTCTTCGAAGACCCACGCCGGCGTTTGCTGATGCCAAATGAGCGTGTGCCCGACGATGAACATGTCGTTCGTCTCGCCAAACTCGACATACCGGTCGGCATCGCCGAACGCATACTGGCCCGGCTGCGGATGAATCAGCCCCCACTTCATCACGTTCTCGGGGGTGATGGTGTTGAACTGCTGCTGCACCAACTCGGAGCCGGCAGTATCTCGCCCCGAAAACTGATCCGCGTTCATCGCCGCCCCGATCAGAAACGCCCCGTCGAAGGCCTCACTCAGCGAAGGAATCGGATCAACCGCCGGCGTATCGTCCGGCTGATCGCACGCAGAGAAGAGGCAAAGCACCGCAAGCAAAAGAACTCGATTCATCAGATCGCAAGTTATCGATTTACAAAATTATAGTGATTGCTCGTGCCGCTCGGCAGCAGAGTATGGCAGAGCAAAGCGACTTCCCGCCCAACAGCCCAACCATCTGCCATCATCGGCGCTGCGCCAACTCCTGTTCAATCTCGACCATCCGTTGGTCGGAGAGGGGATAGAAGGCCATGATGCCGCCGCCAATGACGCCGAAGATGGCCGGGAAGACACTCATGAGCAGCCGAATGCCCTCGCGCGTCTCAGCCGATTGCGCGATGCCGGCTTCGAACCCGTAGTAGCCGAGTCCCCACCCGACGATCGCGCCGCCCAGCGTGATGCCGAGCTTCAGGGCAAAGAGCGAGGCGGCCATGATCAGGCCCGTAGCGCGCCGGCCAAATTTCCACTCGCCGAAGTCGGCCGTGTCGGTGTAGATCGCCCACTGGACAACGGCAATCGAGCCGGAGATGAGCGAGAACACGATGTTGATGCCGTAGATCATCAGCACGTCGCCCGGGTCGAGGAAGACGTAGAGCGTCGACAAAACCGACGTGATGAGCAGGAATCCGCTGTAGATCGCCTTCTTGCTGAGCCGCTTGTTGATCAGGTTCGTCGAGATCGCCCCGATGACGGTAAAGACCGTCCCGACCGTGATGAATGACGACGTGAAGACCGTGTAGGTCAGGTCGATGGTGGTGCCGAAGAGGTTGAGTTGCTGGTCCTCGACGAAATAGCGGAAGTAGTATGGCGTGGCCGAACCACGGAGCACCACGAAGGTGAGGTGGAAGATGGCCGTCACGCCAACGATCACCCAGGGCTTGTTTCGGAAGAGGTCTTTGAGGTCTTCAAAGATCTGTCCCTGCTGCGCCGGCGTCATGGCCACGCGTTCTTCTGTCAGCCAGAACGTCCCGAACAAAAGGGCCACGACGAGGAAGCCGTACACCACCATCGTGTACTGCCAGCCTAGTTGCTCGCTGCCCCCGCCCAACCGTTCGACGAGCACCAAGGCCGTCGCACCGATGATGAACTGGCCGGCAAACGCGGCCACGAACCGATAGGTCGAGACCTCGGTGCGCTCCTTCGAGTTCGGCGTGATGACGCCCATGAGCGCCGAGTAGGGCACGTTCACCGCCGTGTAGAGCACCACGAGCAGCATGTACGTGATGTACGCGTAGATCAGCTTGCCCGTGTCGCTGAAGTCAGGCGTCGTGAAGGCCAGCACGCCGCCGATGGCCAGCGGCAGCGAAAGGCCGGCGATGTAAGGCCGGAATTTACCCCACCGGGTCTGCGTCCGGTCGGCAATGACGCCCATGAGCGGGTCGTTGGCAGCGTCGAAGACGCGCGTGACCAGCAGCATCGTGCCCATCGCGCCGGCAGAGAGGCCAAAGACATCTGTGTAAAAAATGGGTAGGAAGACGACGAAAATCTGGAAGTAGATATTCGACGCGGCATCGCCGAGGCTGTAGCCAATCTTTTCCTTGAGGCTCAGCCGGCGTTGCGTGGCAGTGGTAGACATGGGGCGTGGACGGTTGGCGGTGGGACGGTCAATCCGTGATGGTCAGCCTGACCCGGTGGAGGTCTTCGTCCTGAGACGACGTGCCGACCAGGATGGCAAAGGTGCCGGGTTCGACGGCAAACGTCAGGTCGAGGCCAAAGAAGGCCAGGTCATCCGGAGTGATGGCAAGCGAGACCGTCTGGGTTTGGCCAGGCTCCAGGTGGACGCGCTCGAAGCCTTTCAGCTCTTTGACGGGGCGCGTGACGGTGCTGACCTCATCGCGCACGTAGAGCTGAACAACTTGGCTGCCGGCTCTCCGCCCGGTGTTGGTGATCTCGGCGTGGACGTGCGTCGTCTGTCCTGAACTCATCTGTGCCGAGGTCATCTCGGTATGCTCCAGGCGGACGTCGCGGATCTCGAACGTGGTGTAGCTCAGGCCAAACCCAAACGGATAGAGCGGCGAAACATCGTCCAGAAGATAGCCTCGCCGGGCCGAAGGTTTGTGGTTATAAAACGCCGGCACATGCCCGGCCGAGCGGGGAATCGAGATCGGAAGTTTGCCGCCCGGGTTGACGGCTCCGAAGAGCACATCGGCGACGGCATGGCCGGTTTCTTGGCCGAGGTACCAGCATTCGAGTAGCGCGTCTGTCTGAGCGCTCAACCTTGCGGCTGCGAGGGGCCGGCCGTTGAAGAGCAGCGCCGCGATGGGTTTTCCTGTAGCTGCGAGGGCGTCGACTAGATCGTTTTGCCGGCCGAAGAGGTCGAGCGAGGTCCGGTCGCCCATGTGCCCGCGCGACCAGGCTTCTCGGGCCGTTTGCTCGTTCCCTCCAACGGCCAGAATCACGACATCAGCTTTCCGTGCCACGTCGACGGCTTCCGC
>JBCDHV010000062.1:0-12101 GCA_038749615.1 Bacteroidota bacterium | reverse complement strand
TGGCACCCCCCCTGGGCGCGTCCGGGTCTATGAGCAAACGGCCGGCAATTGGACCCAGGTCGGAAGCGACCTCATTGGCGACGGCAACATGGATCTATTCGGGCATGCCGTGTCGCTTTCGGCTAACGGGACCCGAGTCGCTATCGGTGCACCCTTCAACGGTGACAACGGAGCGGAGGCCGGCCACGTCCGCGTGTTCGAGTGGAGCGCCGGCTCGTGGACACAGCTCGGCAGTGACATCCAAGGCGGCGGACCCGGTGAAGTCGCCGGCTTTTCCGTTGCGCTCTCGGCCGATGGCAGCCGGCTCATCGTGGGCTCACCCGGTCACGATTCGCCCGCCGGACGGGCGCAAGTGTTTGAACTCATAGCCGGCACGTGGACGCAGGTGGGGGCGGACATCGATGGGGTGGGCTCTGAAGACCTGGGCACATCCGTAGCCATCTCGGCTGACGGTAGCCAAGTAGCCGTCGGTGCCCCCAACCACGACAGTAGGGCCGGCACGGTGCGCGTCTATGCGTTGACTGCCGGCACGTGGACGCAGGTGGGCGCGGACATTGATGCGGAAGGCAGTACGGACCTGTTTGGGACCTCCGTCTCGCTGTCGGCCAACGCAACGCGAGTCGCAGTGGGTGCCCCGGAGAACGACGGCGCAGCCGAAAACGCCGGCCACATCCGCATTTTTGAGCTGAACGCCGGCACCTGGACGCCACTCGGGCCAGACATTGATGGGCAGAGTGCGGCAGCGGGCTTCGGGCAGTCGGTCTCGCTGTCAGCCGATGGCAGCCGGGTAGCCGCTGGCGGACCGTTTAGCAACAGCAATGCCGGGTACGCGCAAGCCTACCAGTGGACGGGCTCGGCGTGGGCCCAAATCGGCATCGATGTCGCAGGCCAGCCACCGCTTGACTTCGCGGGGTACTCGGTTTCGTTGTCCGGAGATGGCACGTACCTCGGGGTTGGCTACACCGGGCACGACAGCTCACGAGGCACCGTCCGCGTGTTCGACCTTTCGACTCCACTGCCGGTCGAGTGGGGTAGTGTCACAGGCGTGGCCGACGGATCGACTGTGGTGCTCAACTGGTCGACGCTCACCGAAACGAACAACACTGGCTTTGCGATCGAGCGTGCGCTCGGCGTAGCGGGTGCGCAGGTGGCGGGTAGCGGGTGGGAGGACGTTGGGTTCGTCGCGGGTGCCGGCACGACGGCCGAGCCCCAGACCTACCGCTACCGCGTCGAGGACCTCGGGGCGGGCACGCACCGATTTCGGCTCAAGCAAATCGATGCAGACGGGGCGTTCAGCTACAGCACGGTCGTCGAGGTCGCGCTCGATGTGCCGGCTGGCCTCGCGCTCGATACCGTCTTCCCGAGCCCCCTGCGGGCAGGAACGGATGCGACGGTTGGATTCACGCTTGCCCGTACGCAGCAGATCCAAGTCGTGCTGTATTCGGCACTTGGTCAGTCGGTGCGGACGCTGTTCAGTGGCCAAGTCGACGAGGGCCGGCCCCAACGTTTCACCGTATCGACGCACGGACTTGGGCCGGGCTTCTACGTGGTTCGCGTACACGGCGAGTCGGTTGCCGGCGTGACTCCGCTGATCGTGCTCCAGTAAGGTCCGGCTCTGTTTAGGCTCCCTCATGATTCTTCGCCGCATCACCCAGCACGTCAAGGACCAGAACTGGACGGCCATCGCCATCGACTTCGTGATCGTGGTCCTCGGCGTGTTTCTGGGCATCCAACTCGGCAACTGGAACGAGTCGCGGGCGGAGGCGGCGCGCGAGGGGCGGCTCCTCGCCGAGCTTCGCATCGAGCTTGCGGAGTCGGTGGAGCAGGTGGCCATCAAGCGACGTGCGTTCAATCAGGTCGGCTTGTCTGGGGCACGGTCGGTTGCGTTCCTGGATATGGGTGCTGAGTGCGGCGAGGACTGCTGGCCGCGGCTCGTCGACTTCTTGCACGCCTCGCAGTGGCAGCAGTACATCGTGGCGCGCTCGACCTACGACGAGATGCGGCGGAACGGCTGGCCGCGGAGCCGTGAGGTCCTCAGCGCGATGGAGGACTACCTGCGCCAGTACGATCAGATCGCGACGGCACTGGAGCGCCCCCCGCGCTATCGCTCCCTGGTGCGCGGTCTGATCCCGCTCGCCGCGCACGAACCGTACTGGACGGGCTGCTTCGAACTCAGCGATGGCGAGGAAACCTACCTCGCTGACTGCCCCGCCGGGGTGCCGCCCGAGGTCGCCTCTGCGGCCGTGTCAGCGATTCGGGACCACGCGGAGGTCCACCCTGCGCTGACCGAGTGGGCCGGGTTTTCCGCTGGGATGCACATCGGTTTCGACGGCCTGATTGCCACGACCGAGCGCGCCATCGCTGTCATCGACGCCGAGATCAGCGGCTCTCCATGATTCCTCGCTGCGTCCCCAATACCGAGCAAGCAGATTGACCGCTCCTGTGCACGAATTCGTGCTCTTCGAGACGAACCGATGAACGATACGCCTCTGCCATGATTCCTGCCCTCACCCAGAGCCGCCTGCTCCGCCTCACGATGGTTACGGCCATGTACATCGCCCAAGGCATCCAGTACGGGCTGCTGGTCATCGCCATTCCGACTTACCTCGCAGCGCAGGGGGCCTCGCCGGTTGCGATCGGCGGCTTCATCAGCGCGTCTGTGCTGCCGTGGACGCTAAAGCTGCTCTACGCGCCGCTCATGGAGCGCTACACCTTCCTGACGATGGGGCGGCGACGGCCGTGGATCCTCGTCGGGACGCTGGGGGCGGCCACCGGCTACGCGGCGATGGCGCTCGTGCCCGAGCCGCTCACCAACCTAGGCCTGCTTACAGCGGTGATGGTCGGCGGGAGCCTGTTTCTCGCCCTGCAGGACATCGCGACGGACGCGCTCACCATAGACGTGCTACCGCTCGACGAGCAGCCGTTCGCCAACGGGCTGATGTGGGGCGGTAAGGTGTTCGGCGTCGCGGGCACGTCGGCAGGTGGGGCGGGGCTGCTCGTGACCATCGGGCTCTCGGGCACGCTCACGGTGGCGGCCGGCGTGACGCTCGCATTCCTGCTGCTTCCGCTCCTGGTCCGCGAACGCACGGGCGAGCGGCTCCTGCCGTGGACGCGGGGCGCGGCGTCGCCCGAGGCGCAGGCGCTGCAACTCGACGGATGGCGCGACATCGGCCGGAGCCTCCGCCGCGTGTTCTTCCTCCCGGCCAGTCTGCTCACGGCCACGGCGGGCTTCGCGCTCCTGCTGCACCAGGGACTGTTCGACGCCTACGGGCCTGTGTTCGCCGTGCAGCACCTCGGCTGGACCGACACGGCGTTCTCGAACGCCAAGGCTGCAGGTACGCTCGTGGGCGGGCTTGTCGGCATGGTGGGCGGCGGCTGGCTGGTACGGTGGCTGGGGCGAGCACGGGCCGTCCGTGCGGCGATGTTCGTGCTGGTGATCGTAGCTGTCGCGATGGCGCTGGCGGCCCCGGTGTGGCGGATGGCGCTCGTCGTCGAGGCGTACCTGCTGCTCTGGCTCACAGCGCAGGTCCTTGCCACGATTGCCTTCTTCGCGGTGTGCATGGCGCTCTGCTGGAAGCCTGTCGCAGGCGTCCAGTTCTCGCTCTACATGGCGATTGGCAACCTCGGCCTAGCGGCGGGCTCGGCACTGATGGGGCCGCTCGTAGCCGTGCTGTCGCCGCCCCAACTGTTCGCCGCGATGGCCGTCGTGCCGACCGTCGCGGCGCTCGTGCTCCTCCGCGTGGACGTGGCCGCGCACGTGGACCGCCTCGCCGCGCTCGACCGCGAGGTCATACCCGCGGATCTCTCCCCCAACCCACATCTCGCCTAGCCATGAAGTACTGTCCCCCCCTCATCGTCTTGCTGGCGCTCGCCCTCGTCGGGTGCACGGCGGACACATCCTCCTCCGCCATGTCCAACGAACTCCAAGACTTCGCCACGCGCTACACGGCGGCGTGGTGCAGCCAGGACCCCGCGCACGTCGCGGCGTTCTTCGCCGAAGACGGATCGCTGACGGTGAACGCGGGCACGCCTGCGATGGGACGCGCCGCCATCAGCGAGGTCGCCCAGAGCTTCATGACCGCCTTCCCAGACATGGTCGTGACGATGGACGCGCTGCGCGTAGGGGAGGCAGGTATCGAGTACCACTGGACGCTGACCGGCACGAACACCGGCCCCGGCGGCACGGGCAACGCGGTGGACATCAGCGGCTTCGAAACGTGGACGCTCAGCGACGACGGCCTGATCGCCGTCTCACAGGGACGCTTCGACGAGACCGAGTACCTGCGCCAACTCGGACATGCCGAGGACGCTGAGTAAACGCCGACACGCAATCCTGCCCCACAGCTTCGCCCTATGCTCTTCCGCCGCGTCCTCAAACACGTCAAGGACCAGAACTGGACCGCCGTCGCGATTGACTTCGTGATCGTCGTGCTCGGCGTTGTTATCGGCCTCCAGGTCTCGAACTGGAACACCGCCCGGCAGGATCGGAGCACAGCGAGGGAGTTGCTCGTCCGCCTTGAGAATGACCTCGTGTCCGAGATCAAGAGCTGGAGGCACGGGGTCGACTACTACGGCGTTGCGCGGGCTCACGGAGTGGCGGCGCTAGAAGGCTACACCGACCCTTCCAGTCAACCCCCTAGCGCGTTCCTCGTCAACCTCTACCAGGCGAGCCAGCGCTGGAATATCACCTCGCAGCGCGGCACCTACGACGAGTTGATCTCGTCGGGCAGCATCTCGCTGATCCGCGATGAGGCCACGCGAGTACGCCTTGCCAACCACTACCTGCTGATGGCCGCGCTTCAAACCACCCTCGATCCGAGCCGGGGCGAGTTCCAGTATCGGCGCGAGGTTCGCCTGTACATGGCTCACGACATTCAGGATGCCATCCGTGGTGCCTGCGGAGACGAATACGTAGTGGAAGGGGCGAACTATTTCTATCTCAGGCTTCCTGAATCGTGCCCCCTCACTCTGCCAGAGGACGCCGCGCGCAAGGCGGCCAATGATCTCCTTGCTAACGAAGCGGTCCAGCGTGAGCTGCGCTTCCACGTGAGCGTGCTAGACGGCCACCTGGTCACGATGGAGAACGCCGTCCAGATCGCGGAGGCGACCCTGGCGCAGGTCCGGACAGCTCTGGAGACCCAACGGACGCCCTGAGCCTCCGATGCGCTACCGAACGCATACGCCCGAAGCATGAACACCCCGCAGCCCCACCCCACCGAGCCGCTCTCGCCTCCCGAGAACGCGACGCCTGAGAATGCAACGCCTGTGTACGCGACGCGCCCGTGGACCATCCTCGGGCGGCTCTCGCAGGCCGTCCGCGAGCAGAACTGGTTCGCGGTCGCGCTCGAACTCGGCATCGTCGTGCTCGGCGTCGTGATCGGCTTCCAGGTGACGGCGTGGGGCAACGAGCGCGCGGCGCGGGCCGAGGAGCAGGTACTGTTGCGCGGGCTGCACGCCGACTTCGTGGCGAACCGCGCGAAGTATGACCAGACTGCTGCGGCCCACGCCCTCCGCATCCGGCAGCTCCGCGACCTCCACGCCCTGACCGGCCCGGCCGCCTCCGAGCCAGACCCGGCCCTGTTCGACTCGCTGCTCTACAGCGCCATCGACTGGGAAAACTTCGATCCGACGGTGGGCCGAATCGACGCCATTCTGGGATCGGGGCAGATCGCGCTCATTCAGAGCGACAGCCTCCAGGCCGCCCTGGCGAGTTGGCCGAGTACACTCGCCGACATGCAGGAGAACGAGCACTTCGTCGCCGACCTCATCCTCGAACGGTTCATTCCCTACCTCCACGCGCGGTACCCGATCGACGTAGCCGATGCGCGCGCGGGGTTTATCGAACCCGCCCGGCCGAACCCCTTCCCGGTGGACCGGCAGGCGCTCCTGACCGATCTGGTGTTTGCCAACCTCGTGGAGGAGCACTGGGTCCAGACCTTGATCCTCCTCCGCCGCGACGGAGAGCCCGTGTGCCAGTTAATCGAAGACCTCCTCCGACTGATCGAAGCCGAACTGGATCGATGAACGACACGCCTACGCCGTCCGCACCGGACGCTCTGCCACCCGAACCGCCGCCCGAGCTGTCGGACGCCACTGTCATCACGTCGTCACGCTGGGCCTGGCGGCCAAAGCTGCGGTGGTTTGCCGCCGAATACCTCATCGTCGTGCTCGGCGTGCTCACCGCCGTCGGCCTCAACGCATGGTGGCAGGGCCGCACCGACCGCGCCCAGGAGCAGGTCTACCTCCGCCAGCTCGACGCCGACCTCGACGAGAGCCTCCGTGTGTTCGCCCGCGAGGATTCGATCCAGGAGGCCGTTTCGACGCCAGCGCTGCTCACGGTGCTTGCGTCCTGGGGCTCCGGGACGCCGCTCCCCGCCGATTCCATCGTCTATCACTCTCGCCGGATATTTACAGGACGGGTGGTCCAGCCCACGACAGGCACGGCAGAGGCCCTCGTGGCCACGGGAGACCTGACGCTCATTCGCAACGACTCGCTGCGCAATGCGGTCACGGCCTATCTCAGCGCTACCGAGACGCTCGTTGGGTTCCAGGCCCGCATCGCGGAGCAGTACAACGACGCCATTGCTAGGTACATCCCTGCGGTAGGCGCCAACAGGGTCGCCGCGGTGGACCCCGGAATGGACCTGTTTCAACGGTCCATCAGCGAGTCGAAACGGCTCACCGACGACGGGTGGGTTCCGCCGTTTCCTCTCGACAGCTCCGCGTTCTACGCCAGCCAGGAGGCGTACGACGCACTCTCGGAGATCGCTATTTATCGTCAAACCGTCATCAACATCTCGGCGGCCATGTCTCAGCAGGCCCAAGACCTGCACGAGCGCGTCGAAACCGAACTGGACCGATGAGCGATGTCCCAACTCCGCCAGAGGCCGCTGGCGACCCCGTCCCTGCACCCGAGCCGACGCCTAGGTCTGGGCCTCTGGTGCCAGAAGCTCCGGAGCCGCGCCCGAGGCGGATCGGCTGGCAGCCGACGCTGCGCTGGTTCGGCGCGGAGTACCTGATCGTGGTGCTCGGCGTGCTCACCGCCGTCGGCCTCAACGCATGGTGGGCCGACCGCGATGCGCGGACCCGAGAGCGACTGGTCCTCGAAGACCTGCGGGAAGACTTCGTCTTCAACAAGGCCGAGGTCCAGCGCATCCGGGGCCTCTCTGCCAGGTTTCTCGCCCTGTACGAACACCTGGCGACGCTCTCGGACGACGCGATCGCGGGCATGCCCCCGGACTCCGTCTACGCCTACGTCGAGTCGATTTACATCAGCCACACGTACGATCCGGTTACGGGGTCGTTAGAGGCGCTGATTGCCTCGGGAGACTTGGGATTGATACTAGATCGAGCACTCCGCGAGCACCTGACCTCGTTTCTGCAAGTGCTCCGAGATAGCGACGAGGAGAAACAGGCCGTGTTCGATCAGGTCGTCCAGATGATAGAGAAGACGACTCGCCTCGGCGGCCCCTGGAATTCCCCGGGAGCCCCATTCCCCGTGGAGCCCGCAGACCTGATCCGTCTTCGGAACGACGCCGACTACATGGCGCACGCCCGCCTGCTCCGATGGGTGGCATGGTACTACGCCGAGGTAGAGTTGCCGGAGGTTGAGGTCGCGATCGACTCGGTGCTGGTCAGCCTGGACGCCAACCTGAACCGATGAGCGGCGCTCCCACGCGTGTGCTGGTTTGCTGCTGAGATCGTCGGTGGGGCGCTAGGACGTTCGCGGTGAAACCTGCCGGCAGGCGTAGTTCGGTGGTTTCGTCTGTAGGCGCATTCCTACAGAAAGATGCCATCTCCGGAAGATGGCATCTTCAGAAGATCAGACTAGTCCTGGGCAGATTGTCAATCCGATTTACAATCTGCCGGCGTATGCGTATCGTCTGAGCATGATAAAACGCTCGATCACACCCGAACTGCTCGACCTGGCTGGCCAATATCCAGTCGTCGTGGTCGTTGGTCCACGGCAGTCAGGGAAGACGACGCTCTGCCGGTCCGCTTTTCCGGATCATGCCTATGTGTCCTTGGAAGACCTAGATGCTCGACGGTTCGCTAGGGAGGACCCCCGTGGGTTTTTGAGTCAATACGGAGAACGAGCGCTCTTTGATGAGATTCAGCGAGCGCCCGAGTTGCTCTCCTATCTGCAAGGGATTGTCGATGAGCGAAGGCAACCCGGCCAGTTTGTGTTAACAGGAAGTAGTCAACTCGATGTGGTGGCTGGGGTTACACAAAGTTTAGCCGGCCGTGCGGCGCTGGTCGAGTTACTGCCATTCTCCTTGGGTGAACTGGCCGGGACCGGGCGCATGCCTGCAGGGTTGGAAGAGCTAGTGTTCCAGGGCCTCTATCCACCTATCCATGATCAGGGGCTTGAACCCAGCCGTTGGTATGCAAACTACGTTCGCACGTACGTGGAGCGAGATGTCAGGCAACTGATCAACGTGCAGGATCTGAACACCTTCCAGGACTTTGTACGGATATGCGCCGGCCGCACCGGCCAGTTGCTGAACCTATCGGCTCTGGGAAACGATGTGGGCATTACGCACAACACTGCGAAGGCATGGATCTCTGCTTTGGAGGCCAGCTTTCTCGTCCACAGGCTGCGCCCATACCACGCTAATTTTGGCAAACGCGTGTTGAAGACCCCCAAGTTGTTCTTCGTGGATGCGGGGCTGGCCTGTTCGCTTCTGGGAATCGAGACTGCTGATCAACTTCGGACCCACCCGCTTCGTGGATCGCTATTCGAGACTTGGGCGGTGAGTGAGCTACTCAAGGCTCGGGTGAATCGCGGGCGCTCGTCTAACCTGTACTTCTGGCGAGACCGACGGGGCCTCGAAGTCGATGTGCTGATTGACCACGCAGCCGGCTTTTCGTTGGTGGAGATGAAGTCCGGACGTACGGTACCTACGAACGCCATGAAGAACATACGGGCTCTTCGCGAGCTCAGCGGTGGCGCAGATGGCTACAACTGGATGGTCTACGGTGGAGATCGGCAGGAGGAGCGTTCGGATGCTACGATTCTAGGTTGGCGCGATGTGGCGGGCCGTGCAGACGAGATCGTCGGTGGAGTGCTAGGGCGTTCGCAGTGAAACCTGCCGGCAGGCGTAGTTCAGTGGTTTCGTCTGTAGGCGCATTCCTACAGAAAGCGTCGATCTTCCGGAGATGCCATCTCCGGAAGATGCCATCTTGGGGGTTAGCTGCCGCCGAAGAGCCGGCGGCGGAATTCGGACCAGCTGACGAATTCGGTCTGGTAGACCAAGCCGGCCCCATACGACGTGTCCAGTGAGGCGGCGGTCTCCAGGAAATCGTCTTCGCGGCGGAAGAAGACCTCGACGCTCACGCTCGGGCTGAGTTGGTATTCGACGACGAGTGCGCCCAACAGCCGGTCGTCGGTTTGGTTGACGTTGTTTTCGTAGATGCCCTCACCGCGGATCACGAGCCGCTCGTCCTGCAGGCGTACGGCGAATCCGTACGTCAGATCAAGCTGCTCCTGCCGGCCTTGCTGGACGCCGAAGTTCAAATCCAGCCCAAAGGCCGCGTTGGCGAACCGGTTCACCTGGCTGGCTACCAGCTCGGAGACGCTGGAAAACAGGATCTGGTTGGCGGCGGCCTGGACGTCCGGCGCTTGGTTCGTGGTGAGTAGGAACGAGTTGGTCAGCAACACGCTCGTCGCAAACTCTGCGGACCGGTCTGATTGGTTCAGGAGGGACTCCAGCTGCGCCGGCACTTCGATGAACGAGCGCTCGTCTCGGTCGATCCGGAGCGACAAGTCTACGAGCGGGGCCGTCACGCGGTTCGTCAGGCGCATGTCGACCACCAGGGGCACGCGCTGGGTCGGATCGGCGACGGGGAGGCCGGCGAGAGAGGAACGGGTGCGGTAGGAGGCCGGCAGATCTAACCGGGCGTCGAGCGGATCGCCGTCCCAGATCAGTGTGCCGCCGGGTTCGAGCAGGAAACGCCGGGCGAAGATGTCCTGGGAGGTGAACAGGTAGTCGCCACTCGTCACCGTGAACGTCCCGAACGTGGCAAACTCGCCTCGGTTTTTCTGGAACTGCACCCGCCCTGATCCCACGGCGTTGACAACGTCGCCCAAAAGCGGGTCGAACACGAGATGGACCGTCGATCCTGGGGGAGCCGTGATGTTGAGGTTCATGCTCAGGCCGTCCACAAAGGAACGTTCCGTCCTGGGCCGCTGCTCCAATACGTTCTCACGCGGGGCCGGCGTCTCGGGAACGGCTCCGGTGCTGTCAGCGAAGGTGATGAACGCCTCGTCAAAGAGCTGCTCGGCAACGGTGATCGGGATGAACAGCTCGCTGTCTGGTGTGGTAACGGCGTCCGAGCTGCGGAGGAGGGCGTCGAAGGTGGGGCCGGTGACGGTGCCCGTACCGGAGACGGCGAGCCGGCCGTAGAAGAGCAGGTCTTCCGCGTCTTCGATGTCAATGACCAGTAGCTCGTTGAGCCGGCCGTCGAGGTCGAAGGAGAAGAAGCGGTAGTCGTTGAAGAGAATGCGGCCGTCCACCTCGCCCGTACCGCCGGCTCCGTCGGAGAGCTGCACGTCACGTAAGGTCAGTCCATCCGGCTGGACGTCGACGTTACCCTCTGCCGCGTACTGAAGCCCGAACGCCGGCAGATCGAATTGCCCATCCAGGGCAAACGCGCCTTCAAAGGCCGGATCGTCGAACGGCCCCGACATGCGCACTTGGCCGCTCAACACGCCTTTCGTGCCGGAGACCGCGCGGAACAAGTAGTCGAAGAAAAACGGATCGACGCGTTCGGCCTCGACGGTTAAGTCCAAATCGCTGATTCGATCTTCGGCAAGACCCGGTAGGCGAACGGTGCCGGCTACGCGGACCTCGTTGTCGAGAATCGTCCGTGCAGAGTCTGCCGGTGCGGGTTGGTCCAGTTGGGCATCGATACGGATGCGGCCGGCGTCGGCTGCGTTGTAACTGCTCTGGACGACCAACTGGCCGAGGTCATAGCGGTCGTATTGGAGACTGTCGACGCGGATCGTGCCGACGGAGATGGGCGTGTTGAAACCGCCCGTAAAGGCGAGTTGGGCATCGACAATGCCGCGCACGGGCCGTTCCAAATCCATGAGAGCCGCCCATTCACTGAGCCGGACGTTGGTAATCTGGGCGGAGAGCGTGTCCGCGGGCCGTTCGGACAAGGTGCCACTGAGCGTGAGATGCTGGACTCGTTCCGGTGTGGGCGCCCGGCTCGGGTAGCCGTCTAGCGTCAAGCCTGGCGTCTGGACGGCATCGGCGAATACGTCGATGATCGTCGCTTCAGCACTTGTCCATGTGTAGCCGGCGGCAAAGAGTGAGGCGTCATCCACATAAAATCGGTTCCGGTCGGGGAGAAGCAGGAGCCGGGCGTTGAGGTTCAAGGCGCGAGACATGTTGCGCCGGGTGCTCGTCAAGGTTAACTGGCCGGCGCTATCGTCGAGGTTGGCGGCGAGGCGCACTTCCGCAAACTGTTGCCCGAAGAGCCAAGCCGACTCAGAGTCTGCATTGAACTCGATGTCCGCTGCAGACAGTGGGGCGTCCGCGTACGGCGCATCCAACCTGAGTTGCCCGGCGAAGGCATCGAGGTGTACGTCGCCGAACCGCAGGCTGTCGGACGAGGCGCGGCCGTCAATCGCCAGCCGGTCGTCCGACGCCGCAACGCGAAATGCCGGCACGTTGACGGCGTCCCCGCCCAAGCCAACGCTTCGCAGCAACGGCGGCTTGACCACAAACCGGCCTGAGAGCGCCACCGGATCAGCAAGAGCCGGCGGTGTACTCAACTTCGGTGGGGCCGGCGAAGCCAAAAGTGATTTGCCAAGGATCTCGTCGGCCGAACGTTGTAGGGCCGGCGTCCATCGCCCGAGGGCAGCCTGCAGCTGCTCGATGGCCAGGGTGCCTGAAATCTCAGCGTCCAACAGCGAACCCCGCGCCGTCAACCGTTCTCCACGTGCCAGATCGATGCGCTGAAGGGACGATGGCAGCGAGAGCGTGTCCCCCAAAACGATCCACGAGCGTTCCAATCCGAGCGCCAGGGCTCCGTCGGACGTGCGCGGGTCAAAATCGACGCTCAGCCGGCCGTTCAACTGCGATGGGGGCGTC
>JBCDHV010000061.1:0-12155 GCA_038749615.1 Bacteroidota bacterium | reverse complement strand
GGCGTGTACCGAATCGCATTTTCGAGCAAGTTGCTCACCATGCGGTCCACCAACCCGACATCGCCCTCGATCATCGGCAAGTCCGGCGAATAATCGGCCACGAGGTCCAACTCGTTTCGCTCGGCATCAGGGGCAAACTTGTGCGCGAGGTCCTGCACCAGCTCAGCCAACGAAAACGGCTCGAACAGCGGAGCCGATTGCCGGGCATCGAGCCGAGACAGATCGTTGAGCCGGCGCACGAGGGTGACCGCTCGATCGGCGTTCGTGAGCACGAGATCGGCGTGGCGGGTCTGTTCGGCGGCCGGCAAGGAGCGGTCGCGAAGCCGTTCGGCGTAGCCTCGCACGGCAGAAAGCGGGGTCCGCAGATCATGGGCGAGGTTGGCCACCAGGTCGCGGCGCTGGGCATCGGTACGGCGCAGGGCCTCCATCTGTGCCGTGATGGTCCCTCCCATCCGGTTGAATAGCCGAGCGAGCCGGCCTAGTTCGTCGTCGCTCTCGTCCTCGATCCGCGGAGAGAAATCGCCGGCCTCAAACCGCTCGCCCACCCCAACGAGCCGCCGGAACCGCCGCGTCAGCAAGCCGAACAGCATCAGCCCGACGAGCGCCGTCAGCCCGACAACGACTAGGAACGTCAGGCCGGCCGTCCGCACGATGTAGCTGTCGCGTACCATCTCTCCCGCGGTGCCGGCCGCTTTCCCCCGGATGATGACGTAGACGAAGGCCTCCTCGCCTCCTTGCTGCTCGAACGAGTACGCTGAGAAAATCCGGCGGTCCATCTCCAGACATGGCGCGTCGCCTTCGATAGGCAGGGGGGCCTTGGCCAGAAACTGGCGTATGGGTTCGAGGCTGACACGGTCGACGAGTACTTTTTCCGGCGGCGGTGAATGCGCTAGAATGACCCCTTCTGCATCCAGGAGATAGAGTTCGAGGGCCGGGTCGAACATCGTTCCCAGCTCAGCGGCTTCGTCGACGGCGGCCTGATACGCGCCGGCCTCCAGCGTGGGCTGCATGTGCATGAAGAACGTCTGCGCCAACTTGAGGCTCACCTTCTGGTCCACCTCGTTGTGAAACCGCACGAACAGGCCAATCGACAGCCACGCACACAACCCCGCCAGCACGAGCGCCAGCAGCAGATACAACGCCGAAATCCGGCCGTATAACGATTTCATGTCGGTAGGTCGGTGGGTTGGACGCTCGCGATGCTCGCTGTGGTTGGGTGGGGGGATTCGCTTCGCTCGGGTGGGGATGTGGCAGGTGTTGCAGGGTGGCAGATGTGGCAGAGTTCGTGTGCCACATTGCCACCCTGCAACACAGCCACACGGCCAACGCCAACCTCACCCAACCAATTCATCCTCGGTCGCCAGCCGATACCCCACCCCCCAGACCGTCCGGATGACATCGGAGCCGATTTTTTTGCGCAGGCGGTTCATGTGGGTGTTGACCGTGTGATCGAACCCATCGAATTGCTCGCCCCAGACGCTGACGAGCAGGTCGTTTCGGGTGAAGGTACGCTCGGGTTCAGACAGGAAGGCGTGTAAGAGTTCGAATTCCTTCGCGGTCAGATCGACGGGCCGGCCGGCGCGGGAGACCGAATGCCGAGCCGTATCGAGTTGGACGTCCCCGACGCGCAACGCCGGGATCTCCGCCGGCTCTGCGGGCAACGTCCGGCGAAACAAGGCGCGGATGCGTGCCTGCAATTCGACCATGCTGAACGGCTTCGTGATGTAGTCGTCGGCACCCAGCTCTAGGCCACGCACTACGTCCTGCTGGCCAGCCTTCGCGGTGAGCATGATGATCGGCAGCCGGTGATCCATGGCTCGGACCTGCCGGCATACCTCGAGACCGCTCATGCCCGGCAGCATCAGGTCGAGTACCAACAAGTCGATGTCGCCTTGGCCGAGCCGTTCGAGCCCAGCCTCACCCGATGTCTGCCAATCCACCCCGCAAACGACTTCACTCAAGTCGTCAACCAGCAGCCGGCCAATGCCGGGATCGTCCTCGATCAGCAAAATGCGGCAGTTCATAGCGTCGGGTTCACAACAAACGGTTCAGCGATACTCGGCTCGGAAAGTAAATCCCCTGCTAAGCGGATTCATCACACAGATATAACGTCGTGCGTGGTCTGTGGATGTGTCGTTCGTAGAGGTTCGGGACCGGCTGGATATCCAACAACACGGACCACGCAACCACACACAACGATCCACGCGAACGAGCGTGAAGCCAACGTGAAGTTATAAACCCGTGAGGATGTCGGGAGCAATTCCGGGGATGTTCTAGGTGAATCCTGTGCCGGCCTCCCTGCCCTTCTTCGCCCCGGTACAACACCTACACGCCTATTCTCATGATTCGCTACACCACACGGACGGCCGCTGTGCTCGTCCTCCTCGCCTCTCTCGTGCCGGCTGTCTCGGCACAGGTGGCCCGCTTCAAAGTCACCGTCGAGAACGCTGCCACGGCGTTTCCCGTCTTGAAAAGCGGAGTCTTCAACACGCCGGACGGAGCGGCCGGACCCGCCCCCATTTTCCCCGGCGAACAGTACACCATCGAGTTTACCGCAGCCCCTGGCTCGCAGCTCTCGTTCGCGACGATGTTTATCCAGTCGAACGACCTCTTCTATGCCTTCCGGCCCGAGGGCATCGCGCTCTTTGACGAGAACGGCGATCCCATCTCGGGGGATGTCACCGATCAGGTCTTCTTGTATGATGCCGGCACGGAAGTCGACGAAGAACCCGGCACCGGACCCAACCAGGCTCCTCGCCAGAGCGGGCCGAACATGGGGGAAGACGAAAACGGGGTCGTTGAGCTTGTCCAGGGCGAAAACGACGGTTTTTCGTACCCGGCCACTGCTGATGTCATCCGCGTCTCGATCGAAAACGATGGCTCGACGGGCTTCACGATGACCATCGAAAACGTGTCGACGGCCAACACGCTCGCAACGAGCACGGGCAGTGTAGCCGTTCCGCTCTCGCCGGGCGCGTTTGCCGTGCACAGCCCCGACATCACGTTCTATGAAGTCGGTGCCGCTGCCAATCCGGGCATTGAAGCCATTGCCGAAGATGGAGCGGCTGGGGTCTATGCCGAGGCGCTCGCCCCACTGACGGGCGTCACGGTACCGCTCTCGCCGGGCGCGTTTGCCGTGCACTCGGAAGACGTGACGTTCTACACGCTTGGTGAGGCCGCCAACGCCGGCATCGAAGCCATCGCGGAAGACGGCAACGCGGGCGTCTACGCCGAAGCCCTTGCCACGGTCGATGGCGTGTCCCGCTCAGGTGTCTTCAATACGCCCGTCGGCGCAGAAGGCCCAGGGCCGATTTTCCCAGGCGGTGCCTACTCCTTCGAAGTGACGGCCCGCCCTGGCGACCGGCTCTCGTTCGCCACGATGTACATCCAGTCGAACGACTTCTTCCTGGCCTTCCCAGGTGCTGGATTTGAACTCTTCGACGCAGACGGCCAACCCAACGGCGGTGATGTCACCGATCAGGTGTTCTTGTACGACGCCGGCACGGAAGTCGACGAAGAGCCTGGGGTTGGGCCGAACCAGGCCCCTCGCCAGAGCGGACCGAACGCCGGTGAAGAGGAAAACGGTGTGATCGAACTCGTCCAGGGCGAAAACGATGGCTTCATGTACGAAGACCCATCGTCCGTCATCCGCGTCACGATCGAGGTAGTGCCGGCTACGGTGTTCACGGTGCAAATCGAGAACGTATCGACGGAGAACACGCTCACGACGAGCGCGGGTAACGTCGCCGTTCCGCTCTCGCCAGGGGCCTTCGCCGTCCACACGGAAAACATCGCGTTCTACGAAGTGGGTGCTTCCGCCAACGCCGGCATCGAAGCCATCGCGGAGGACGGAAACGCCGGTGTCTATGCGGGCATCCTGACATCGGTACCGGAAATTCAGGACAGTGGCGTGTTTAATACCCCGACGGGTGCCGCCGACCCTGGGCCGATTTTCCCGGGTGGGAATTACCAGTTCGACGTGGTAGCCACCCCAGGCGACCGCCTCTCGTTCTCGACGATGTTCATCCAGTCGAACGACTTCTTCTACGCCTTCCAGCCGGACGGTCTGCCGCTGTTTGACGAGAACGGCGACGCCATCTCCGGCGACGTGACCGACCAGGTCTTCTTATACGACGCCGGCACGGAGGTCGATGAAGAACCCGGCACCGGACCCAACCAGGCCCCTCGCCAGAGCGGCCCGAACATGGGTGAAGTCGAAAATGGCGTCATCGAACTCGTCCAGGGCACGAACGATGGCTTCACCTACCCGGAGACGCGCAACGTGATCAGCGTCACCATCAGCGTCGCCGGCACCGTCGACACCGAAGACGACATCGCCGACATCCCAGACGGCTTCGTGCTCGACCAGAACTACCCGAACCCGTTCAACCCGACGACGCGCATCGCCTACACGCTAGATCAGTCGATGAACGTGCGCCTCAACGTCTACGACCTCACCGGCCGGCTCGTCACGACGCTCGTCAGCGGTGAGCAACCGGCAGGGAGCTACCAGACGCAGTGGAACGGCTTGGACGCGCGCGGGCAACTCGTGGGCTCCGGCGTCTATCTCTACCGGCTCGAAGGCGATGGCTTTGCCAGCCCGGCTCGCCGGATGGTGTTGCTGAAGTAGCTAGTGTGCCTCATGTGGCAGAGGAGCATGTGTGCCAGGGTAGCTGGCACCGTGCGCAGTCCCTGCTATACAGGCGGCATTCACCTCGCGGCGGCTGGGACGACTGGTGTGGGGCCCAGTTGCCGCGGGTGGATGATCCCAAGAGCTCTTCTGCGGCACGTGTAAGGATGAATCAGCATGCAGCCGCTCGGCGATTCGATTCGCCGGGCGGCTGCTCGTTTTTACGCCCGACCACCCTGACTGCCATGTACACCTTCATCATCGTCCTCCTCGCCTTCCTCTCCGGCTGCACCACGCCCGACGAGCGCCCCGACGACTTCGCCGCTGGCTGGGTCCGCGATTCCGGAGCCTTAGCGAACTCCTGGAGCGCCAAGACCTCTTTCGGCCCAGATCCCATGCACCGCGCCGAAGCCACGTTTTACAGCCAGCACGGCAAGTTCTGCGTCGCCGATTCGTCGGCCATCGACATCGCCATGCTTGACGACCTGTACGCCAAGCTCCACGAAGCAGGAGCGTTCAAAAGCTGGTCGGTTGGGGAATTCCCTGCCGGTGGGCGCAACGACAGCCCCTGGATCCAAGCCAACGGCACACGGACCACCCTCAGTTACATCACCGCACGCCACGCGTTGCGCAAGCGAACCGTCGAGGGGATCATTCCCCAGACCGGCCGGCGGTCACTAGAAGCCGATGTCGAGGCTTTCAAACAGCTCGCCTGGAACGACGACCTGAGCCACCGCCTCGCCGGCTTGCCGCAGGACCAGTGCTTGCCCGTCGGATCCATCGCAGAGTTGGCTGGGAACTAGCAACTCACTCCGCGGCCCGGACGATGCGGCGCGTCTCCTGGAAAGCATCGCCGGTAGCGCGGACGAGGTAAAGGCCGGAGGGCCAGTCGGAGCCGTCCAGCGTGACGGTTCGCTCGGTGCCGGCTGGCAGAAACCCTTCGAACGCATTGGCAACGGGCCGGCCGAGCGCGTCGAACACGTCTACGCGGACGTGCTGGGCGGTCTCAGGGGCTAGCCGCATGCGCGTCTCTGACGTGAAGGGATTTGGATAGGGCTGTTCGATTCGAAAGCGCTGCGGGGTGCCGGCCGGCTCGGTGTTGGTGGCTTGCGTGCGCTGGTAAACGCGGACGTAGTCGACGACCAGCTCTTGCGGGAAGGTCGTGGTTTCGTCTGGATCGCCGGGCCAGTTGCCGCCTACGGCCAGGTTGAGCACCAGGTGGAACGGCTTGTCGAACGGCGCGGGGCGGGCTTGGCCGGCGGAAAACCAGGTCTCGCTCGTCTGCGTGGCATAGAGCACATCATCGACGTACCAGCGCATTTCGTCCTGCTCCCACTCCACGGCGAACACGTAGAAGTCCTCATCGAACCGGCCTTCTGGGAGCGTGTAGGGCTCGCCAGTGAACGTGTTGTTGGGCCAGGATCCGCCGTAGTGGATCGTCCCGTGCACGATGTTTGGCTCGTGGCCGAGGTACTCCATGATGTCGATTTCGCCACTCGCCGCCCAACCACCGTAGGCGTTGTCTGTCGGGAGCATCCAGAAGGCCGGCCAGAGCCCTTGCCCGACCGGCATTTTTGCGCGCATCTCGAACCGGCCGTACGTCCAGTCGGCCAGATCTTTCGTGCGCAGCCGGGCCGACGTGTAGTCGTACCCGTTCACGGCTTCCTCGCGGGCCGTAATCGTGAGCACGCCATCGGCGACGACGGCATTCTGGCCCTGGTACCACTGCCGCTCGTTGTTGCCCCAGCCGCAAATGCCGATGTCGCACCCATCGCCGCGTTGCGCGCGCCAGTTGCGGCCATCGAGACGCCGGCCTTCAAATTCATCGGCCCAGACCAGCTCGTAGGATTGAGCCGGCAGGAGCATCGGAAATACGAGAAACAGAAGGAGGACGCGCATGGGGACGTACGTGCTGAACAACGAGCATCTGGAAGGACCCTTCATCATACGCACCGTAGCGGAAAATCGTGCGAGGATGAGATGAGTTGACCCGCCGAACGAGGTCCCGGCACGTGTAGAAGAAACGGTCTCACTCACCATTCCAGCGCGTCATGAACCTCCTCGTCTTACTCCTCACCCTGTTCGGTGGTCAGCACACTGACCCGCCGGCTTCGTGGCCATGCGAAACGGAACCCCGTTCGGGTGCTGAAATCTGCCTAGAAACGTCTGCCACGCTGGACTGCCACGTCGATTACTCGTCTGGGATCTACGACTCGTGTTCGGTCGAGGTCGGCTACAGCCTGACGACCGATTACGCCGGCGAGTCCAGCATCGATGTCGATCTCTACTGCACTGCGGAGGTCGATTACGACGCCCGAGCCGGCTACGACTCCTACGTCTCCGACTACGGGTACACCTCGGCCAACCTGACGGCCAACGACTACGAGTATGGCTCCGTGTCGCTGTCGGTCTCGTTCAGTTGGTCCGATGAAGTCACCAACGCCAGCATCCGGTCTGCCGCCTGCGAAATCCAGGGCACGAGGCTGTGGTGAGGCGTCACGCGCTCACTCCGCCGCGGGTCCGCTCGAAAATCAGCGTAGTCTCGACGTGGGCAACATTGCCAGCATCGGTCACCTGATCGAGCACATCGCGGAGGTCGTGGGTGCCGGCGACGGCCACGTGCAGCAGAAAATCCGTGTCGCCGGCCACGTGGAACAGTGTGAGCACGGCTGGTAGGGCAAGCGCATGGCGGCGAAACAGCTCGACGGCCTCCCGCCCGTGCCGGCCCAGCCGCACCGCCACGAACGCCTGCAGACCAATGCCGAGCGCTTCGGGGACTACGTCAGCGTGGAAGCCTGCGAACACGCCCTCGTCCATGAGCCGGCGCACCCGCTCCGAACAGCTCGATGGGGCCAGCCCGATCCGGGACGCCAGTTCCTTGTTCGGTAACCGGGCGTCTTCCCGTAGCGCCTGCACGATGGCGAAATCTGTTTGGTCTAATGCTCGCATCGTATGCCTCTTCGAATTTTGTTCGGCCTATCTAAACAAATTGCTTACAGGCTACGGAATTTATGGCATTCGTACGTTCTACGTACACTCTCAGCTCCGTATGGACAGGAAACCTCCTCCCCGACCTTGGGCGTAAGACGTTTACAAAAGCGCTTCCGAGTATCAACTGCCCAACCACAAACCGCCCAACCGACATGCCAATCCTGGACCGCCCGCTCGAAGATCGGTTCGTCGATCACCTTGGCCTGATCGACGTCGACTACGTCGAACTCTGGGTCTCGAACGCATTTCAAGCGGCGCACTTTTATCAGACCATCTTCGGGTATCAGCTGGCCGGCTATCGGGGGCTTGAGACGGGCACGCGGGACCGAGTCTCGTACCTGCTCACCCAGGGCAACATCCGGCTGGTCGTTACCGGGGCGCTCACGGCCGACTCCGTCATCGCCGAGGCCGTCCGGATCCACGGCGACCACGTCCACGATGTCGCTATGACCGTCTCAGATGTCGACCGAGCGTTCAGTGAGAGCGTTCGCCGTGGCGCAGAGCCTGTCCTTGAGCCGTCCGACGTTTCCGATGAGAGTGGCACGATCCGCTTGGCTGGCATCAGGACGTACGGCAGTGTGGTCCATACCCTGGTCCAGCGCACGTTTGCCTCCGGAGATGGCCAGCCGGCGAGCTACGACGGCCTCTTCATGCCGGGCTTCGAACCGGGAATCGGCGGACTGGACGTGGAGCCCGTCGGCATCCAGTACGTGGACCACTGCGTCGGGAACGTGGCTGAAGGCGACATGGACACCTGGGTGGCCTTCTACCGCGACGTGCTGGGCTTCACGGAGTACATTCACTTCGACGAAGAGGACATCTCGACGGAGTATTCGGCGTTGATGTCCAAGGTGATGGCCGGCGGGCGTGGGCGGATCAAGTTTCCGATCAACGAGCCGGCAGAAGGGAAACGAAAGTCGCAGATCGAGGAATACCTCGACTACAACGGCGGGCCAGGCGTCCAACACGTCGCCCTTCTGACCGACGACATCGTCCGCACCGTCACGATGCTTCGCGGCCGAGGTCTTCGGTTCCTGCGCGTCCCGACCACGTATTACGACGCCCTCGAAACGCGCGTGGGTGCCATCGAGGAGAACCTCGACGATCTGAAACGCCTCGGCATCCTCGTCGACCGCGACGAAGAGGGCTACCTGTTGCAGATCTTCACCAAGCCCGTCGCCGGCCGGCCGACGATGTTCTTCGAGATCATCCAACGAAAAGGCGCACGCGGGTTCGGCAAGGGCAACTTCAAGGCCCTCTTCGAAGCCATCGAGCGCGAGCAAGCCCTTCGGGGCAACTTGTAGCCAGCCAGGCGAGCAGGGGTCGGTTCGGGCCGGATTTCCTGTCCTGCATGACTGTGTCAGGGAATTGGGAATTATGATTTATGAATTGGGATTGATGAAGGAGCCATTTGGTCGAACCGTTTCTCCTGAAAAATCGGTTTGCCAGAGACCGAGCTATACAGGCTGATTGAATTAAACCCTTGCCGTTCCTCATAAATCATAATTCCCAAATCATAATTCCAGAGCCTCTACGCCCCCTTTGAGCACTATCCCCTCGAATCACAAGCCCCGACCCCTCGAACCCTAAGTCCTGAAGCGACATGTTCTACCACAGCGTTGGCCAGGTGCCGGCCAAACGGCACACGCAGTTCCGCCGGCCAGACGGCCAGTTGTACACCGAAGAGCTCTTGGGCGAGGAAGGATTCAGCAGCCACTCGTCGCTGCTCTATCACCATCACGAGCCCACGCGCGTCACGCGCATCGAACAAGGCCCAGAGGTCACGTTCGACACATGGGACGAGGGCTTGCTCCGGCATCATCACCTGCGCACCGGCCCCATAGAGGCTGGCGGTGACCCGATCACGAGCCGGACGGTCCTGATGCACAACGCCGACGTTCAGCTCGCGATCGGCCGGCCCACCGAGGCGATGGATTACTTCTACCGCAACGGCGAGCACGACGAACTGCTGTTCATCCACGAGGGCCGGGGCGTCGTCCAGTCGGTGTTTGGCCGGCTGGAGTTCGAGCCGTGGGACTACGTCTTCATCCCGCGCGGCACGACGTACCAGATCATCTTCGAGACCGACGACAACCGGTTCCTCCTGGTCGAGTCTGCCGGCCCGCTCACCGTGCCGAAGCGCTACCTCTCGAAGTTCGGCCAATTCCTGGAGCACGCTCCGTTCTGCGAGCGCGACTTCGGCCGGCCTACGGGCCCGATCTTCTTCGACGAGCGTGGCGAGTTCGAGGTGCGCATCAAAAAGCGGGGCCGGCTCCACCGGTACTGGTTCGACCATCACCCCTTCGATGTCGTTGGCTGGGACGGTTACCTGTATCCCTGGACATTCAGCATCAAGGACTTCGAGCCGATCACCGGGCGCGTCCACCAACCGCCCCCCGTGCATCAGACGTTCGCGGCGCGTGGGTTCGTCGTGTGCTCGTTCGTCCCGCGGAAGTTCGACTATCACCCGCTGGCCATTCCAGCCCCGTACAACCATTCGAACATCGACTCCGACGAGGTCCTGTACTACGTCGACGGTGACTTCATGAGCCGGAAGGGCGTCGACTATGCCAGTATCACCCAGCACCCCGGCGGTATTCCTCACGGCCCCCACCCAGGCACCGTCGAGAAGAGCATCGGCGCGGAGGAGACCGAAGAGTACGCCGTCATGGTGGACACTTTCCGCCCGCTCAACCTCACCGAAGCAGCCCGCCACCTAGACGACGCGAGCTATCCGTATTCCTGGCTCGGGGAAGAGTCGGTCAAGTGACAGGAGTTGGTTTTTGGTTGGGCGGTTGGGCAGGATTCCAGCGTTTCCATCAATAGAAAACGCCTCGCCGGGGGGATGCCGGCGAGGCGTTTTGCATACTGAAACGATCAGGTCAACTGAGCAGGTCGGGCGTTTCCTGCCCAACCACCCAACGGCCCAACCAACAACCCGTTAGGCTTCGCCTTGAAGGTTGGAGCCGCAGGCGCGGCAGAAGGAGTCGGCTTCGTTGACGGACGTGCCGCAATTGGTGCAGAAGCCTTCGAAGGTTGGGGCGTGCCGGTCGGAGTCAACACGGCCAGTGGCAGCATCCTGGACGATCTGGCTCGTCAGCCCGCGCTCGTGCTCGGTAGTGATGAAGCTCTGGAGATCGAGCAGAGCAGCTTCGATCTGGTCAACCCGGCGGGCGACTTGCATCTTGAGCGAGACATACGGCATCAGCGCGCTGTTGCGCTCCTGCGTGATGCGGGCGCGTTGCTGCGCTTCGAGCCGGCTCGACCGGCCAAAGAGACCGGAGACCTCGACACGGGACTCGCTGTAGTGCTGACGGATGAACGAGATATCCGAAGCAATGTCTTCTTCGATCTGCCCGAACTGCTTCCGCAGCGTGCTCAGCCAGTTCAGCGTTTTCTGAGCCTTCGACACACTCGAGTAGTCGCCTTCCAGCGCACCCATAATGCTTTCGAGCCCTTTAATTTTGATGTGGTGTTGGTCAGGGGTTTTCATCAATGTCCTCCTTGATGGATGTAGGCTCTATGTGCCTCTAGAGCCTGCGGCCTCTACCTGCATGGGATTTGAGGCTTGCACCTACGCCGTCGTTACAGACCGCGTAGGGTGCGGAAAAAACGGATCAGAAATGTTGGGAGTTATCCAGAGAACCGGTCCAGTTCTGCGATGACGGCTTCGACTTGCCGAATGCGGCGGTCCGCACGCCGGCGAAGACTCAGGTACGGCCTGAGCACCGAAGCACGGTTGGCCTCTGCTTCCCGGTGCGCGCGTGAAACGAGTACACTGCCCGTCTGGCCGATGAGCCCAGCCACCTCGACCTGCGGCTTCGCAAAGGTGCGATTGGATGCTTCGATGTCAGCCTCGATCGTCGTACGGACACGCACGAGTTGCTTGTGAAGCGTGTACACCCAACTTTTGAGCTTGCGAGCCTGTACGTGGCTAGTGTAGGTCCCTTCTAGAGACGCCATCACGCGCTCGATCCGTCCTAACACTTCGTCGTAGTGCTTCGGAGTCTGCATGGTTGTCCTCCTTGATTGCCTCAGTGCGAGTATGAAAGCCTCCTACTCCTCGACACTTGAGAACTGTCTATAGATATGCGTTGCGCTTTGCCGGGCGAAACACACAGAGATAATATACGAAATACCGCTCCTTTTGTAAAGATTCTACCCAGAGGCCGGCCTCACCGAGTTCCTCGCGCTAGATCGTCTGCACACAACGTGGAGAGATCGACCGTCTCCCCCTGCCTCGCCAAACGTGTGGCTTCGTGAAGCACCGTCAATGGATCACCGCCGGCCAGCTCGTGTGCTTCCAACAACCGCAAGTCAACGGTCACGCCGGCCCGCTGCGCCGCAACGAGGGCATCAACGAACGTCGCCGGGGAAACGCCTGACGCAGTCAACCGCATTAGATACCGCAACGCGTTCAGTTTCACTCCAGACGATGCTGCACGCAGGTACCACCCCACCGGCACCACGAGGTACATCAATGCCCCACACGCCAGCAGCAGCAAAAACGTAGCGAGAACGACGGTCACTGGGG
>JBCDHV010000060.1:0-12305 GCA_038749615.1 Bacteroidota bacterium | reverse complement strand
TTGATCGTGTCCTCGGAACGCGGATACACCGTGCCCGAGACAGAGATGACGTACTCGTTACGCAAGGCTTCCGCTGCTGCGTGCGCGTCAGCGTCGTACTGCGGCGAGAACACCACCTGCGTCAGCCCGAACCGGTCACGCAAATCGATAAAGATGACGCCCCCAAGGTCGCGCCGGGTGTCGACCCAGCCTTTGAGCGTCACACGCTCGCCAACGAGCCCGTTGCGGAGTTCACCGCAGGTATGCGTCCGGTACCCATGTTGGGGATTGGTGGTAATCTTGGCGTCCATCGTCTGGTTGCTTCGGTTGGAGGAAGCAGGAAAGATAGACCGAGCCCTCTGGATTGCGAACGCCGAATTGCGAATTGCGAATTGGTTTTCGGTGGGCAGGTGGGCGGGTTTGTTCGCTCCGCTCACGTGGCAGGTGGACGGGTTGCGGGTAACAGGTGATTTTTTGTCCCGATACCGTTGCGCCGTGATCCATCACGGCAGCCGGGATGACACGATGCTCCACCTAGTTCAGCCGTCCCGGTAGCGTCGGCGTCATTTCCCCGACGCCAGGTCTGCCGCAGCGTCCAGATTCAAAGAAACGCATTCAAAGAAACGGATTCGTCCGGCGCTCGGTGCCGATCGTCGTGGCGGGGCCGTGGCCGGGGTGGACGATGGTGGCATCGGGCAGGGGGAGGAGCTTCGCCGTGATGCTGCTGATGAGTTGAGGCATGCTGCCGCGCCAGAGATCCGTACGGCCGACGCTGCCGCTGAAAAGCACGTCGCCGGCGATCAGGTAGCCTTCGGCGGCATCGTAGAAACACACGGAGCCGGGCGAGTGACCGGGGCAGTGGAAAATCTCCCACGTCGTGTCCCCAAACGAAATCGAATCGCCTTCGAGGAGTTCGCGGCCCGGAGCCGGCGGCGGGTCAATCGAGAATCCATACATCCGAGCACGGCCGGGCGCATCGGCAATGAGGGGCGCGTCTTCCGGATGCATCGCGAACGGCATTCCGAACCGCTCCGAGAAGAACGCGCAGTCGACCACGTGATCGATGTGCCCGTGGGTCAACAGCAGGTCTACGACGGTGAGATCGTGTTCTTCCAGGTAACCCAGCACGCGCTGCCGCTCGCTGGCCGTCGAGCAACCCGGATCGATGATGACGGCCTCGCCGGCACTGTGGCAGACGTAGGTGTTTTCTTGAAATGGGTTGACCGTGAACGAGGCGACGGGCATGAGCAAACAAATCAGGATTCGTGGAGAGGAACCGCGGATACGGTTTCGTTCAGGTACTGCCGCACCAAGTCTTCTGGCGTTAGCCGCCGGCGAATGAGCGCCGAGGTCCCGTCGGCGTGGAGGAATACTTCTGCAGGAAGCGGGCGCAGGTTGTAGGTGGAGGCCATCGCCATGCCGTAGGCGCCGGCATCGAGGACGGCCAGCACGTCGCCTTCGCGAACCTCTGGGACGAGGCGGTCGCCGGCGAATACATCGCCGGTCTCGCAGATGTTGCCGACCACATCATACCGCATGAGCGAGGCGTCTGGATTGGACAAGTTGTAGACCTCGTGATGCGCCGCGTACATCGTCGGCCGGACGAGGTGGTTGAACCCAGAATCCGTGCCGGCAAACACCCGATCGCCGGTGTCTTTGACCGTGTTGACTGTCATCAGAAGCGTACCGGCCTCGGCCACGAGAAAACGCCCCGGCTCGAACATGAACGTCAGTGGCCGCTCCGAAGCCGCCACGTACTGCTTCAGGGGCTCGACCACTTGCTCGCCGAAAGTCGAAAAGTCGAACGGTGCCTCGCCTTCTTGGTACGGAATGCCGAAACCGCCCCCAAAATTGATGTACTCCAGGTCTGGGCACTGCTCGGCAGCCCCGAGAAGGACCCGAACGGCTGCCGTGATCTCGACTGCCGACTTGTAGCCGCTCCCGATGTGCTGATGAAGTCCGGTAATCTTCAGATCATGCCGGGCCGCTACGGCAAGCACGGCACCCAGATCCTCGACCGGGACGCCAAACTTCGTCGTCTTCCCTGCGGTGACCACGTGCTTGTGATGGCCGGCCCCGACCTGCGGGTTGAGCCGGACGCTCACCCGGCTCCCCGAATAGGCCGCTCCGTACCGGTCGAGCCGAGAGAGCTCTCCGATGTTGAGCCGGACGCCGAGGCGATGCATCTGGTGCATCTCCTCATCGGTCAAGTTGTTGGCCGTGTAGAGCAGATCCTCAGGATCGAAGCCTAGGTGCACGGCGAGCAAGGCTTCCGCCGGCGACACGACGTCGAGCCCCAAGCCGGCTTCGCGCATCCGCCCCAAGATGAACGGGTTCGGATTAGCCTTCATCGCATAGAGCAATTGAGTGGGCAGACCATCGAGGTACCGGCGCATGGTCTGGATGCGGTCGTCCAGCACAGACGCATCGTACACGTACGTCGGCGTTCCGTACTGCTCGGCGATGCGAGTCAACTCCTCCGGGCGAGGGGGAAGCTTTGGCATGGGTGGTTGGGTGGTTGGGTGGTTGGGTGGTTGGGTGGTTGGGTGGTTGGGTGGTTGGGTGGTTGGGTGGTTGGGTGGTTGGGTGGTTGGGTGGTTGACGGGCAGATACCTACCACACTTGCCACAATGCAACATCTGCCACACAATGTAGCAGTGTGACAATTCACCCTGCCACACAGACACTCTGCAACACGTGCCACATAAGAGGCCCCTCTGCTCCATTTCGGGCATGTGCCGCGCGTGTAGGGCAAAGGTACTCACATTTGCTGGATGGCTGAAACGTCCGGCTACCGGATTCGTCTTACAGGGCGTCTCCTGAGGACAACCGGAGCAAGACGATGCCTGTTCTCTACGAAGTGTACGATAGCGATGAAGTGCTGCTCGTCACCAAGCGGCGCTTCAACCGGATTATGCTGACCCTGGGCGTAGCCGGCATTCTGGCCATCGCGATGGTCTTCTACCTCACGGCCCGCCCGAAGCCCATGCTGATCTGGAGTGCGGTGCTCGTGCTGACGTCCGGAGCCATTCTCCACGTGCTCGTGAGCCGGCTCCAGGCCTTGCGGCGCGTCGTGTGGTGCGTGAAGGTATCCGACCGGCTCGTCTCGGGATACAACTACGCCCGCAGGCGGACGCGCATCGATTGGACGGATGTCGACTACGTGGACTTGGAGCGCCGTAGCCTGCGCCTCGTCTCCGAATCCGGTACTTCCATCGAGGTCCTCTACCGGTTCCAGGAGTTCGTCGACCTAGGCCATCGCCTCGTCGAGTATGCCGAGTTTTACGAGCTCCCTGTCTTGATCGACGGCCGGCCCATCGACGAGGTCGATCTCGACGGCGTCTACCCGTACGCGAAGTAGTCTGAGGCCCTTCGGTACCCGGTACGTCCTCAATGTTGCCGACATGGCATGTCCTGGACATACGAGAGCAATTGAACGATATACGCAATTTGTGCATCCTAAGTCTTTAATTCGCATGCGGCGATGTACGGAACATGCCATGTCCGGGACATGGCATGTCGGCAACACTCCGACCACCCACTCCACCGCTGGGACCAGGCCGGCTCCCTGCACGTAGGGTCTCGCTCGCCCTTCTCACTCGCAGCTCTACCCTCTGGCATGAACACACGCTCCATCGGCTCGCTCTCCGTCTCGGTCATCGGTATCGGATGCAACAATTTCGGGTGGCACATCGGCGAGGAGCAGTCGCGCGAGGTCATCTTTGCGGCCCTCGATGCCGGCATCACGCATTTCGACACGGCGGAACTCTACGGCTCTGGAGAAAGCGAGGCGATCCTCAGCCGAGCACTCGGTAACCGACGCAACGATGTGGTTCTGGCCTCGAAATTCGGGTACGGCACTGATGGCACGCCGGAGACCATCCGGTCTTCGATCGAGGGCAGCCTGAGCCGGCTCCAAACCGACCGGATCGACCTCTACTACATCCATCGCCCCGATCCCAACACGCCCATCGCCGATACGCTTGGAGAGCTCTCCAAGCTCGTTGACGAAGGCAAGGTGCGCGAAATCGGGTGCTCGGGCTTTTCGGAGGCGCAGTTGCAGGAAGCGGCCAGCGCCGGCACGTCCTCGCGCTTCACGGCCATCCAGAACGAGTACAGTCTGCTTCACCGCGAACCGGAAGCCGGCATGCTCAGCACGTGTCGAGAGCTGGCCGTGGCGTTCGTGCCGTATTTTCCGCTCAAGAGCGGACTGCTGACCGGTAAATACCGGCTTGGCGAAACCGCCCCTGAAGACACTCGGCTGGCCGGCAAAAAGGGGAGCCGGTTCGAAACGATGGGCGACAAGGTCCTCACCACCGAACATCTCACGGCCGTTGAGCGACTGATCAGCTTTGCCGAGGCACGAGACCACACGATTCTCGACCTCGCGTTTGCCTATCTCCTGGCGCACGAGCCCGTCGTCTCCGTCATCGCCGGCGCTACGAAGCCGTACCAGATCCACGCAAACGCCGCGGCAACCGAGTGGGCGCTCTCGCCGGCCGACCTCGACGAAGTACGCATGCTTCTTTCACCATGAGCACGACCATCCGCCTCGCCACAGGCGACGATGCGCCTCACCTATCGAGCATTGCCTGGGCGGCCAAACAGCATTGGGGCTACCCGGCCGGCTGGATGGAGACCTGGCGCGATGCCCTGACGTTCACGCCGGCATACATCGCGGCGCACCGCGTGTTCGTGGCGGAGTTGGACGGCGTACCGGCTGGCTGTTGCGCCTTGGAAGGCACCACGGGTGAAGTCCAACTCGAACATCTCTGGATCGACCCGGCTTACTTCGGCCGAGGCATCGGTAAGGCCCTGTTCCATCACGCGGCTCGGGCAGCCCGCGACGCCGGCGCTACCCGGCTGTGCATCCACTCGGACCCGAACGCCGGTGGCTTCTACGAGCGCATGGGGGCTACGCTGGCCGGCTCTGTCCCGGCCCATACGCTCGGACACACGCGCCACCTGCCCGTCTACACCTTCGATCTGAGACCTGCTCCACTCTAACGTCGGGGAACGCCGGGTACGTTGGGGCGGTAACGTTGGGGCCGGCTCCGCGCTCTCAGCACGGCATAGGTCTTCCACACCTGCTAACTGGGCAACCATCTAACCCGGCGACCATGTCGTACCAACCCATCGCGTGTAGCTTCCACGATGTCCTCGAATCCCTAGCTATCCGTAGACTGGAATCAGAGATCACGTTTTATGATGCCGCCGGCCTGCTCGTGACCCGGACCGCACGGATCGACGATGTCTACTCCACGGATTCGCACGAGGAATTCGTTCGGCTCAGTACAGGGGAGGTGATCCGGCTCGACAAGCTCGTCCGGGCCGGCGGTCATGCGCTCGCCGGGTTCTGTTGAACGCGAGCTACACGTCCACGTAATCGACTAGCGCTTTTGGCTTGGGTAGGGGGGTCTCGGTGTCTCGCATGGTGCGGACACGGTCCTGGATGCATTTGTCTATGAGACGCCGAGCCTCGGCCGCAGATGAGCCAGTGACTACACAGTCAGGAAAATCGAGAACGCGCGCTTCATAGCCAGCAGCACATTCTTCGATGACGATCGCGTATCGCATGGAAGTAGGAACGGAGAGTGAGGCCAAGCCGGCAGGCCAAGACACTCTGGCGCCTTCAGAGTGGTGGAGCAGACGCGGCTGAGCAAAGCCAGATTTGAATGGGTCAGGGAGTCCCCTGCCTCGACGTATTCAAACTACGTTCGTGGACCTACATAATCCAGATCCGCACGGAGCAATTGAGCGGGTTTCCAGGAATTCTGCATGGCCTCGATCTGCGGATGTGCCAGCATTCGAAACTCCGCTACAGGAAGAGCCAAACAACGTAGCTCACGTAAGCGATCAGCAGCAGCGCCCCTTCGAGCCTGGACAGCTGCGAGCGCCCCCACATCATGCCCCAGACGATCACCGCCGAGGCCACGAACACGATCAGATCTGTCTGGGTCAGCTGCTTCGTGTCGAGTGGCACGATGAGGGCCGCAGCGCCCAACACGGCGAGGACATTGAAGATATTCGAGCCGATCGCGTTGCCGGTCACGAGCCCAGACATCCCACGCATCGACGCGGCCACGACGGTTGCGATCTCGGGCAGGCTCGTTCCGATGGCCATTACCGTCAGGCCCACCACGGCCTCGCTGATCCCGAAGATGGCAGCCAAATCCTGAGCACCTCGGACGAAGAGGTTCGCACCGATGCTCAGACCGATGAGCCCAATGAAGGCCAACCCCCATGCCTTCCACAACGGCATCGACGCGGTCGATTCGTCGACTTCCTCGCCGGCTTCGATGTCTCCAGATTTGGCTTTCTTGAGCGTCCAGCCCACATAGGCTACGATGCCGGCAAACAACACCCCGCCTTCGATCCGGCTCAGACGCCCATCGAGCAAAAACCCAACGAGCAGCAGCGACGCTGCAATCGAAATCGGGGCGTCGACGCGGAGAATCTGGCGCTCGACCGGCAACGGACGGATGACCGCTGCGACTCCGAGTACGAGCGCAATGTTGCTCACGTTCGACCCGACGACGTTGCCGAGCGCCATGCCTGAACTGCCCGCCAAGCCGGCGACGACGCTCGCGATCAACTCCGGAGCACTCGTCCCAAACGCCACTACGATCAAGCCCACCGAGAGGGGTGTCATTCCCAACCGCAGCGCCAAACCGGACGCCCCCCGCACCAAGACGTCGGCACACACGATCAGCAAGACCAGACCGACGGCGAGAAAAGCGAACGGGATGAGCATGAAGGGTGGATGGGTGGGTAGATAGGAGGTAGGCGGGAGCTGATCAGCTCATGGCTTTCAGGATGCGTGCAGGGCTGCCCACCTAGCTATCCGCCCGTTTCTTCGCGCCACCCGTCGAGGACTTCCTGAGTCTCCGGGTCGGTCGCCACGTCGCGCACGGTAAAGGCCGTCCACAGCGACATTGCAGCGATCAGCAGAACCACGATCAGCACGAGGATCTTCGTCGCCGTCTTTCCAAGCGTTGTAGGACGCGCGGGCACAGTGGATGAGTGGATGAGTGAAGAGGAGGATGTGTGGACGAGTGGGTCCACACGACCGTAACCCACCATTTTAGGGCGATCCCGTTCCCGCCTCCTACGAAAACCCACAATCCTGCTTCGCACCTCTCTACCTCTCCCCTTCTCCCCGTTTCAACGTCGATTTTAGGCGCATCACGCGGCGGTAGGAAGCGTCGATGCGGTCCTCGGTGAGGGTGCCGGCTTCGACGAGGCCACGGATGATGGCGATGGCGCGTTCGGCGAGCTCGGGTTCGTAGGCAACGTTATTGCCGAACGTGAGGATGTCCACGCCGGCTTCCAGGGCCATGCGGATGGCGTCTTCGAGGCCGTATTCGTCTCGAATGGCGCCCATCTGCATGTCGTCCGATACAATGACGCCCTCGAATCTGAGGCTGTCGCGCAGGATGCCAGTCATGATCGCAGGCGAGAGCGTCGCCGGCTGGCCGGAGGGCTCCAGCTCTCGGTGAACGATGTGCGCCGTCATCACCATGTCGACGATGCCTTCGCTCACAAGCCGGCGATAGGGCACCAGCTCGGCCTCGGTCCAGGTGCGCGTGACATCCGTCAGGCCGAGGTGGGAGTCTTCGGTAGAGCTTCCGTGGCCCGGGAAATGCTTGAGCGCGCTGAAGACGCCGGCTTCGTGATGCGCTTCGATCACGGCCTGAGCGTGGGCCGCGACAGCTTCAGGATCAGCAGAGAACGAGCGTTCGATGCCGCCGATGACCGGGTTCGTCGGGTTCACGTTTACATCCACCACCGGGGCGAAGTTGAGGTTGATACCCAGCTCAGCCAACTGCTCGGCCGTAGCGCGGGCCTCCTCCCGCGTCGCCTCAACGCCGCGTTCACCGAGCGTCTGTGCCGAGACCGTCGGGCGAAATCCGTTGCGCTCTTTGAGCCGGTTCACGCGCCCGCCCTCCTGGTCGATAGCAATCATCAGCGGCGTGTCGCCGGCAGCCGCCTGCAGTTGCTCGACCAGCGCCGCCACTTGCTCGGGCGATTCGACGTTGCGGACGGGGCGTTTCGAGGTCACGTCATAGTCGAACAAAATGACGTTCCCAATGTGGCGCTCGGTCAGGTCCTCGTAGATCGCCGTCCCCGGCTCCAGCGTCATTCCGCGAAACCCGACGAGCATCATCTGGCCAATCTTGATGCCGAGACTGTCTGGCTCCGAGGATCCCGAGACGGAGGCAGGAGCCGGCTCAGGCTGAGCCTGGCACGCAGCGGACGTGAAGAGCAAGAGGCAAAGGAGGAGACGCATTTCTGTGGTTCGTCGTGTGTGGATTTGTGAGGTGTGGGGAGTTGATCCGTGCCGGCATACTACGCATTTACGCACAACGTACCCACGCGCAACGTACCCAGGCACACCGAACCCACGCGCCACACACAACGAATCCACACACAACGCCCAGGCGCGCGTTAAGGGGCAAAATTGCCCTTCACAGTTTCTACGCATACATTGCAGATGTATACCAAACCCGACTGCACGTAGCCGCGTGGGCCTTGTCCACCCCACCACGCTCCCCTTCCTCTCTTGCGTGCGCCGGCTTGGTCTCCACACCAGCCACACCACGCGCCGGCCTCACCACCCTAGCCGGCCTCTTCCACCGCACGCGAGCCTGTCTTCGTAGTTGCTGGCTGCGCAGCCGTGCCCGCGCAATCATGAGGAGTCGATGAGACACTTGTACACCAGACCTTTGTATGCCGTGGTGCTCGTCCTTGCCCTGGGTCTCCTGACCGGGCCGGCAGCAGCGACGGCACAAACCACCGGGACCGTCAGCGGCACGGTCCTCGACGCAGAATCCGGCGATCCCCTGCCCGGAGCGAACGTGTCGATCACAGCGCTTCGCCTCGGCACGACGACGGACCTCGACGGCCGATACCGGCTCACCGTGCCGGCCGGCGTGCACACGTTGCAGGTCAGCTTCGTCGGCTACGGCTCGGAACGGCAGCAGATCAACGTCACCAACGGCGCAACACTGACGGAGGACTTTTCCCTCGACCTCGACCTCATCGGGGCCGGCGAAGTCGTAGTCCTCGGCACGCGGCAGGCCAACCGGACCGTCGTCGAGAGCGCGGTGCCGGTCGATGTGCTAACGCCGAAGGAACTGGAATCGACAGGCTTCAGCAACACGCAGCAGATCCTGGCCATCGTCATTCCGAGTTACAACGCGCCGCAGGCATCGATCACCGATGGATCGGACCACGTGCGGCCGGCTACGCTGCGCGGGCTCGCGCCGGATCAAACGCTCATCCTCGTCAACGGCAAGCGCCGGCACACGAGCGCTCTGGTCCACGTCAACGGCTCAGTCGGGCGCGGCTCGACGGGGACGGACCTAAACACGATCCCGGCCAGCAGCATCGAACGGATCGAGGTGTTGCGCGATGGTGCGGCAGCGCAGTACGGGTCGGATGCGATCGCCGGCGTGATCAACATCGTCCTGAAAGAAACGCGCGGGTTGGACGCACGCGTCGAAGTCGGGCAGTACCTCAGCAACGTGACGCGGGGCTACACCGAGAGCGAAGGCAACCGGCCCAGCGACGGACCGGACTCGTTTAGCTGGGACAGTCCGGCGGAGTCGGGTGGCCAGCGCATCGGCGCACCGGAAGACGTGACGTACACCGATGGCTTGACCACGAACGTCCACCTCGGATATGGCTTCGGCATTGGCAACGGCGGCTCGTTTTACGTGAGCGGCCAGTTCCGGCATCGCGACTTCATCAGCCGCGCCGGCCTCGACCCGCGCCAGCAATACTACGAGGGCTTCCTCGCCAATCCGAACTTCTCGCCGAGCTTCACCGAAGAGACCTTCCCGCGCGACAACCACCGCTACGGAAACGGGGAATTCGACGACTTCAGCCTGTTCTTCAACGGCTCGGTGCCGCTCAACGAGGACGGCCTGCGGTTCTACACGTTCGGCGGGGCCAGCGCCCGGACCGGCCTCACCGGCTGCTTCTACCGGCGCTCGCTCGACAACCGGACGGTCCGCGCCATCTACCCGGACGGCTTCCTTCCGCAGATCAACGCGCGCGTCGGTGACCTCTCCGCCGCCGCTGGCATCCGCGGGGCCACCGCCGGCTGGGCCTTCGATGTCAGCCAGACGATTGGGACGAACTCGTTTACGTTCGACATGGACAACACGCACAACACGAGCGTCGGGACCGGCCCTGCTCAGCAAACCGAGATCGACTCCGGCACCCTCCGCTTCGCCCAGGCAACGACCAACCTCGACCTTTACCGTGACGTGGAAATCGGGACGGCAGCCCCGCTCAGCGTAGCCATCGGGGCGGAGTTTCGCTGGGAGAACTACGGCATCGAAGCCGGCGAGGAGCTGTCGTTCCTCAACGGTGGCGTCGGCGTGCTCGACGGGCCGAACGCAGGAGCCGGCACGGCGTCGGGTGCGCAGTGCTTCCCGGGCTTCCAGCCTCGAAGCGAGCAAGACGAGAATCGCACCAACTTCGGGGTGTACGCCGATTTGCAGAACAACGTCACCAGCCAACTCCTTGTGAGCCTGGCCGGCCGGTTCGAGAACTACAGCGATTTCGGCTCGCAGGCAACGGGTAAACTGGCCGGCCGGTTCGAGCTAATCCCAGGTCTTGCCGTGCGTGGAGCGGCCAGCACAGGCTTCCGCGCCCCATCGCTCGCCCAGGGTTTCTTCACGTCGATCGCCACCAACTTCATTGACGGCGTGCCGTTTGAAGTCGGGACCTTCCCCGTAGGCTCGCCCGTCGCGCAAGCCCTCGGGGCCACGGAGCTCGATCCCGAGACGAGCGTCAACTTCAGCGCCGGCATCACCTTCGCCTCGTCTGACGTTTCGATCACCGTCGATGCCTACCAAATCGACATCGACGACCGCATCACGTTCACAGAGAACTTCCGCGGTGGTGACGTGGCGGAGTTCCTCGCTGCCCAGGGCATCAACGCCAACGGCGGCCGGTTCTTCACGAACGCGGTCGACACCCGCACGCGCGGCATCGACATCATCGCCCGCTATGGCCGGCGCATCGGCGACGGGACGCTCCGCCTGACGGCCGCGATCAACGTCAACGAAACCGACGTGACCAACGATGTCGTCGACCCAGACAACCCGTTCGTCCGCAACATCCCGGCCCCGTCGGAACTGCAAGCCCTCGGCGTCTCCTCGCTGATCAACCGCAGCCGGATCAACGACTTCGAGGACGCCCAGCCGCGCGACAAAATGAGCCTGATGAGCACCTACGATCTCGGCCGGCTCTCGGTGATGCTCCGCCTCAACCGCTACGGCGAGTACCAGGAAGTCAACTCGGGCGCTCCCGATCCCACGACGGGCATCAACGAGCGCGACCAGATCTTCGGTGCAAAAGTACTGACGGACCTGGAAGTGAGCGGCGAGGTTGTCGATGCCGTCCGCCTAGCCGTTGGTGCGAACAACCTGTTCGACGTCTACCCAGATCGCCGCCTGAAAGCCAACACGTTCAACGGCATCTTCCCGTACAGCGGCTTCTCGCCCTTCGGCTTCTTCGGCCGGTACGTCTATACCCGAGTCTCTGTAGCGATCTAAACGGTCGCACGTGAGCGGGCCGCATAGGTCTTAGGCCGGAAACACCACTCGAAGCTGAGGCGCTCCGGCAGCGTTCCAGCGTCGAGTGGCACGAGTGCCCAGAGACCTGTGCGGCCCGTTGTCCACCGGCAACGCATTATAGCGATGAAATGAACCGCCGGAGTTCTGCTTCGGCGGTTTCGCGTTGTTGCGCGAGCTCGGCGAGGCGGGATTGGAGGGTTTCGAGTTCGGTTTCCTGATCGTTGAGTTTGTCCAGGAGCCGGTTGGCGTACGCACTGCCCGACTCGACGCTCTTCAGGTTCTCGCGGATGCGCTCCTGATCCGCCCGGATGCGGTTGATCTCGCCCTCGACCTCGCGTTCCTGCCGGCGGATGGTCTCGACGGCCCGCCGGCGCTCGATTACTTCCCCGAGACGCTTGCGGACGTCGGCCGGGATGGTGCCGGTGGTCTGGTAGGACGTTAGCGTCCCGATGTCGGCGCTGAGGAGCGTGATGCGTTGACCGCGCGTCTGCTCCTCGCGCACGGGGAACGCCGCGGTCTCTCCTGCCGGCACGTCCACGCGGAAGCGGTAGTGCGTCTCTGTCTGCTCGGCCGGTTTGAGCGAATCGGCAAGGGTTGCGCCACCGGTGCGGCGGTGGACAAGCAGAACCGTCTTCGCGCGCTCGGCCTCGTTCTCGATCCGGTACGTGCGCTGGTAGATCACCTTCGCCTCGGCGACTAGCACGCCGTCGACGATGCGGGCGCTGCGGATGTCCG
>JBCDHV010000059.1:0-12404 GCA_038749615.1 Bacteroidota bacterium | reverse complement strand
TTGTTGACGAGGATGTCGATGCGCCCCCACTGTTTGGTCACCTGCTGGACGACCGCATCGGCGGCTTCGAAATCCGAGGCATCGGATTGAATCGCGAGCGCCTCGGTGCCGGCGCGAGTCAGCTGCTCATGCAGCGCATTGGCTTCGTCGACGGATGAGCGGTACGTAAATGCGACGTGCGCACCACGTGCAGCCAACGCCTCGACGATTGCGCGCCCGATGCCACGTGTGCCGCCCGTGACGAGCGCGACTTGACCAGAAAACTCCATGGAGGATGTAGAGATTGCGATGCGGGGAAAATGAGCCCGCAGAATACGCTACATCATGTCACAAAGCGCAACCTTCTGGCCAGCCAGAACCGCCCGGCGCACGGGCTATCCGCCAAACGACACGCCCACGTTCAAGGAGAACTCTCCCCCGCTGGCACTATCCAGATTGCCGAGCGAGTCCTCAAACTGAGGCGCGACGTGGTACGCCGCACGGAGCCCTAGCCGAAGCCATCCGAGCGCGTAGGCGTCGAGGCCGGCAGACAAGCGCCCACCTAGCACCGACTGGGTCTGTGCGCCAACCCGCGTCAACGAGACTCCACTTTCGGAACGCACGTACGGGCCGACTGCTGCACCCAGATAAGGCCGGATAGAAGACCCGACGGCCAGCGCCTCTGGGGAGTACTGCGCTCCGAACAGAAGAGCCGCGACCGATGAAGTCGTGCCAACGTTCACTTCGGCATCGAGAATGGACGCATTGGCTTCAAGACTCCATTCCGCACTCGTCCCGTAGGCATACGAGAACGACGCGACCATCCCGTTGGTCGAGACCGCCGTGAGACCCACGCTGGTGTTTGGCAGAAGCCCGAACCCGAAGGACAGTGTATGCCGGCCGTCGAGCGAGACCGGTTCTCTCTCTTGCGTACGTTTTGTCTGGGCGAGGGCATCGCCTGAGGGCCATACGAGAAGACAGATCAGAATCGGGAGAACAAACAAGCGGGTCGAGAGCATACCGGCATTTGGGCTGGGGGGAAGGAGGCATGCCAGGCCAGCAGGGTGGCATGCCGAAAAGCTGTACGGGCGTCGAAGGTAGCTGTCAGTTCAGCCCAGCCGCAAGGTCAAAACGGGGGACTGTCACGCGGAAGCGGCTACCGTTTTCGCGCTCCATGGTGTACGTGCCTTCCATGAATCCTTCGAAGGTCTTCAGGACGCAAAAGCTCTCGTATTCGTGGACTTCCCCTGGTGCCAAGATGGGTTGCCGGCCCACGACGCCTTCGCCTTCGACGTGCTCGGCATGCCCGGAGGCGTCCACAATTCGCCAGTGCCGGCGCAGCAACTGCACCTCATCGAACCCTCCATTTTCGATGCGGACGTGGTAGGCAAACACGAACCGCCGCTCGATTGGGCTAGACTTTCGGTCGAGATACACCGGCAAGACTGAAACCGTGATGTCTTCCGTAATGGCGCTGTATTTCATGTCGGTTGGGTGGTTGGCGGGGCCTTCGCCTCCATCGTTCCGATGACCGTTCGCTGCGGTTGGGCAAGGGAGCCATCGGCTACCCAATCGCCCAACCAGAAACTGGCTTACATGCGCTCGATACGAAGCGAGCCGGTAGTTGTTTTGATGCCGATGATGCGGTCGCTGATGAGCTCGGTCGATACGACTTGTTCTGGGAGGACTTCCTTGGGCGTCCCCATGTGGAAAAGGGTATCGGCCAGGACGTGCCAGTCTTCTTGCGTGAGCCAGACGGTATCATCCCCCATTCGCGCGGCATACTGGAGCGCCTTGTTGAGGTGATTGATCCCCTGTTTGACGTGTAGGCCAGGATCGATGTTCATCGGTTGAGGAGTTTTTGGTTGGGCCGTTTAGGCGGGTAGCGTCTATGCTAAGTTTTACGAGTGAGTCAGAGGTCCGATCCATGCGATTTGGGCGCAGTCTGAGACGCTCGTGAACAGTACCTTTGCTGCCGGGCCGCCCGTGCCCCGAACCGCTCAACCGCCTAACCGATAAGCCAACTCGGATGAATCAATACCTCGATCTTCTCCGCGATGTGCGCCGGCACGGCGTTCGGAAAACCGACCGGACGGGTACGGGCACGCTGAGTGCCTTCGGCCGGCAGTTGCGGTTCGATCTGGCCGAGGGCTTTCCGATCGTGACGACGAAGCGGGTGTTCTTCCGTGGGTTGGCTGAGGAAATGCTCTGGTTTCTCGACGGTGAAACCAACGTGCGCCGGCTTCAGGAGAAACGCGTCCGCATTTGGGACGAGTGGGCCGACGAAAACGGTGAGCTTGGCCCAGTCTACGGAAAGCAATGGCGGTTCTGGGAGGCTCCAGACGGACGGATAATCGACCAGCTCGCTGAGACGGTCGAACGGCTCAAAACCAATCCGGACTCCCGCCGGCATATCATCACAGCCTGGAATCCGGCGGACATCGGGGAGATGGCACTCCCGCCTTGTCACATGACGTTCCAACTCTACGTCGGCGGCCCCCGGGAGGCCGGCGGCCCGCGCACGTTGTCGCTCTCGCTGTACGTCCGCTCGAACGATCTTTTCCTAGGCGCACCCTTCAACATCGCCCAATACGCCCTGCTGACGCACATGCTCGCCCAGCAAACCGGCTACGTGCCCGGCGACCTTGTCTACACCGTCGGCGATGCACACCTCTACCTGAATCACCTCGACCAAGTCGACGAGCAGCTCTCCCGCACGCCCCACCCGCTCCCCAAGTTGACGATTCACCGGACGCCCCCGTCGCTCTTCGAGTACCGCTACGAAGACTTCGAACTCGTCAACTACGTCCACGAGCCGGCGATCAAGGCCCCCGTAGCGGTTTAGCTCGCTTCGCTTGCGTGGCAGGTGCACGGGTAGCCGGTAGCGGGTGAGCCAGCTCGCTGTGCTCGGGTGAAATTACAGCAGGACTGCCGCAGCGCCACCCAAGACCGCTGCGGTCTTCGACTGCAACATTTCCCCAAAGCCGATCCGCTCCGGCACCACCACGTCCCCGGAGCCAAGCGTCGCCCCAGACCGCTGCGGTCTCCTGACGCGCGTCCCCGAAGCCAAGCGTGGCTCAAAGCCGATCCGCCCCGGCACCACCACGTCCCCCGGAGCCAAGCGTCCCCGAACTCGCTGCGCTCCCCCGCCGCCCATCCGCCCATCGCCGGCAGAACGCCGCCCGTCAGCACCCAGGCGCCCGCTGGTTCCGTTTGGCCAGTCGCCTCGTTTTCGGCCAACGGCGTGAGGCTACTTTTGGCGTGTCATCCGAGCGCGAGCCGGCAGGGTCAAGGAGGCACTTCGACCAAATCCGGCTGTGCGTGAGGGTCTCGTTCACCACGCTTCCCAAGCCTCTTATGACGCTACGTCTACCACGCACCGGTGCCATCGTTGCCGGCTTTTTACTCGCCACTCTGATCTGGGCGCCAGCCGCATACGCCCAACTCCAACTCTCGGAAGTCCTCGTCAACGTACCCGGTACGGATTCCCCAAACGAGTTCATCGAGATCCAGGGCGTCGCGAACTCAACTATCCCAGCCGGTACGTACTACGTCAACATCGATGGCGACAACGTCCGAAGTGGCGAGATCAGCAGTGTCTATAACCTCGGCGGACTGACGATCGGAGCAAATGGATACCTCGTGCTGGTGAGCGCCGGCCACCCGTACACCATCGAGCCAACGGCCAATACGGTCGAGATCATTGGCACGCAGGGCAACTTTTCGGAGGAGGAAGCGCCCTCCGGCACGTACGCGCTCATCACCACCTCGCAGTCTATTGCCATCGATGACGATATCGATGGTGACGATGACGGGACGATTGACGGGACGCTCGGGTTGAGCTTCACGTTTCTGGACGCGGTCGCCATTCTGGATAACGACGGCGATTGCGCCTACGCAAGTGTGATCTTCAGCCGAGGTACGGACTTGGGCTGCGCGCCATCTGGGGCAGATGTCGAATTCATGCCCGTCGAGATCGACTACGTGGGCCGGCTGCCGGGCGGGGCGTCGAAGTTAGCCGGTTGGGCCGGCGGCGATGTAGAAGGCACGCCGCCCAATCTCACGCTGTCTACAACAGCCGCCAATGTCTCGCCCTCTTCCCTAGCCGGCGATCCGCTCAATCACCTCGGGAGCTCGAATACGCCACTCCCTGTCGAACTGGTCTCGTTCGAAGCCATCGCTGGCCCTGACGCCATCGAGTTGAGCTGGTCGACGGCCACCGAGACCAACAACGCCGGCTTCACGGTCGAGCAGGCGCTCGACGTAGCGGGTGAGCCGGTCGCGCGTAGCGAGTGGATGGAGGTCGCGTTTGTGCGTGGTGCCGGCACGACGACGGAGCCCCAGCACTACCGCCACACGGTCGTCAACCTCGCGCCGGGCCGGCACCAGTTCCGGTTGCGCCAGGTCGACTTCGACGGGGCACTCGAATACAGCCCCGTCGTCGAGGCGACGATCTCGGTGCCGGGCACGCACGCCCTGAGCGAAGCCTATCCGAACCCATTCAACCCGCAAGCGCGCTTCGAGCTCACCGTAGCGGCAGAGCAAGCGGTAACGGTGACGCTGCACGATGCGCTGGGCCGGACAGTGCGCACGCTCTACACGGGTGTGGTAGCAGCGAACGCGACGCAGTCGGTCTTGATCGACGGCAGTGGGTTGCCGAGTGGTCTCTACGTCTACCGGGCTGCCGGCGAGCGTTTCGCCGAGAGCCGAACGGTGCTGCTAGTCAACTAGGCTCGCTTGGCTAGCGTAGCAGGCGAACGGGTGATGGGTTGTACATGGTGTTATGCAACCAGCTGCCCGTTCGCCGTATTTAGCGGTTCCGCCCAGCCATCTGCCGTCTGGCACAACCGGCCCTGCTCAGCCGCCCCTGCGTGCCGACCGCGAGGGTCTTCGCGCAGGCGTCGGCCCGCACCGACCCCACAGCGGTCTCGAAGCGGCCGAGTCGCAAAGATCGTCGCGGTCCCCAACCTCGCCGCCCCACGAGACCATCGCTGCCCCCCGCCGGCACCTCGATCCCGAAAGAGCACCCACCGCCTCCTCGCCCACCCGCGACGCGAGCCACGCCGTGCGGGCACGTAACGCGCACGAGACCACCAATTCGCAATCGTAACGAAACGGTAACCCGGAAAACCGCTACCTTGAGGTCATCTCATCCAACACGTGCCGGAGTCAGGCGGAGGCAAAGAGCTGGCTCTGGTACCCCTAGGCTACATCCATCACACACCCCTCAACACCATGACGAAACGTCTACAATTCGTCGCGGCTCTCGCTGCGGCCTTTCTTCTAGTGCCAGCTGCTCAGGCGCAGCTTTTCCTTTCCGAACTCCAAGTCAACCCGCCAAGCACGGACTCTGGGAACGAGTATATCGAGATTCAGGGAATCGCTAACTCCACGATTGCGGCGAACACGTATTTCATTAACATCGAAGGCGACGGAAGTTCGTCGGGCCAGATCAACGAATTCTTCAGTCTTGCTGGCCAGACCATTGGGGCCAATGGATTCCTGGTGATCGTGCCCACTGGGACGCCCTTCACCGTGGAAGCCACAGCAAACACAGCAGACCTGGGCGATGGGGATCAGGAAAACCCAAGCGCCACATACATGATCGCGACAACTTCGGAGACGCTGTCGTCTGGTCTGGATCTAGACGCTGACAATGACGGTACCCTCGACGGCACCGTTGGGACGAGTCTTACCATCGTAGATGCCATCGCTATCCTGGACAGCAACAGTGACTGCGCCTATGCGTCGGTGGTGGTTGCCCGGACAGGTACTGCGCCGACGTGCGTACCGGCTGGTGCAGAAATCGTCACAACGGGTGCCACTGAGGTCGACTACGTTGCGCGCCGGTCAAATGGTATCCCCAAGCGGGCAGCGGCCGACTGGTTTGGTGGCGAACTTACGGGTAGCACTGTGCCAAACTTGGCGCTCACCACCGATACGGACGATGTCTTTCCATCGACTGCTGCCGGTTTGGCACTCGACAACATCGGATCGAGCAACGCGTCTCTCCCCGTCGAACTCGTCTCGTTCGAAGCCATCGCCGGCCCCGACGCCATCGAGTTAAGTTGGTCGACGGCCACCGAGACCAACAACGCCGGCTTTGCCATCGAGACCTCTCGTGGTGGCGACTGGCATGAAATCGCCTGGGTCAACGGCTTCGGAACGACGCTCGAAGCACAGAACTACCGCCATACGGTCGTCAACCTCGCGCCGGGCCGGCACCAGTTCCGGTTGCGCCAGGTCGACTTCGACGGGGCATTCGACTACAGCCCGGTCGTCGAAGCGACGATCTCGGTGCCGGGCACGCACGCCTTGAGCGAGGCCTATCCGAACCCGTTCAACCCGCAGGCGCGCTTCGAGCTGACGGTAGCGACAGAGCAAGCGGTAACGGTGACGCTGCACGATGCGCTGGGCCGGACGGTGCGCACGCTCTACACGGGCGTGGTAGCGGCGAACGCGACGCAGTCGGTCTTGATCGACGGATCGGGTCTACCAAGTGGCCTCTACGTCTACCGGGCCGCCGGCGCGAGCTTTGCTGAGAGCCGAACGGTGATGTTAGTCAAGTAGGCTCGTCGTGCGAGCAACGCTCGCACAGCACGTGAACGGGTAGCGTTCGGCTCCCGTTGCGAGCGTGGCAGGTGAACGGGTAGCGGGTTGCAGGTGATGTTCTGCAGCCGGCTACCCGTTCGCCGTATCTAGTGGCCCCACTCGCCAGCCGCCCCCCGCCAGACCGCGAGGGTCTTCGCGCAGTCGTCGCCCAGCGCCGGCGGGTGCCGACCCCACAGCGGTCTCGAAGCGACGGAGTCGCAAAGACCGTCGCGGTCTCCCGCCTCGCCGACGCAAAGCGAGCTCATCCCAGGCTGTCAAGACCCTCACGGTCTTCCCCCTCCCGTACCAGGCCAAAGAGCATCCGCTACCTTCCACCCGCTCACCCGCGACGCGAGCTCACACCACCCGGTTCGGATCGTCCAAATCCGGCACATCTCCCCGGTAGCCGAACACCTTCTGAATTCCTCGCACCATCCATTCTTTCTGCGTGCCGATGTACCACTGGTCCGCCGCCCGCCGGCTACCGAGCGCATACGTGGGGTACGGGTGAATCGTATCGGCCATCTGGCGCAGGGTGACGCCGTTCTTCATTGCCAGGGCGAACTGACTGATCTGCTCGCCGGCTTGCTCGCCGAGGATGTCCGCGCCCAGGATTTTGCCGCTGAGCGGCTTGGCGTAGACCTTGATCAGCCCGGTCGTTTTTCCCTCAGCTGCGGCACGGTCGACCTTCGTGTACGGAAAGCGATAGGTCTGGAACGAGAGTCCGGCTTTCAGCAACTCCTCTTCGCTTTGGCCAAGGTGGGCGAGCTCGGGCGTCGTGAACGTGACCCACGGGATGTGGGCGAGGTCCAGTTTCATGGGGAGCTTCAGGAGCGCATTCGTGGCCGCCGTCTTGGCCGAGTGCTCGGCCATGTGGGTGAATTTGTGCGTGAGCGCGATGTCGCCGACGGCGAAGATGTGCTCGACGTTGGTGCGGCACCGCTGGTCGATGGTGATACCGTGAGGGCCGCACACCACGCCGGCGGCTTCGAGATTGAGCGACGCGGTATTTGGCGTCCGGCCCGCGGCAATCAGCAGTTCGTCGCTTTCGATGACGTGCGTCTCTCCGCCGGCTGCGATATGCACGCGCTTCCCCGTGTCGCCTTTTCCCAGGTCGCCGGCCTCGATGCGCTGTACGTCGGCGTCCAATACGAAGCGTACGCCCTCCGCTTCTAGATGCTCGCGCAGCATCCCCGCTAACTCTGGGTCGTCCTTTCCAAGGATGCGCGAGGCGCGGTCCACGACCGTTACGTCGGTGCCGAGACGCTGGAACGCCTGTGCCATCTCGCACCCGATTGGCCCGGCCCCGATGATGACGAGGCGGCTTGGCTGCTCGCGCAGCTCGAAGAGTGTTTCGTTGGTGAGGAAGCCGGCGTCGCGGAGGCCCTCGATGGGCGGAACGGAGGCCTTGGAGCCGGCGGCGATGATGATCTTCCTCGCCGAGAACCGCCCCGCATCCTCGCCGTCGAGCTCGACCGTGTGCGGGTCTATGAACCGGGCGCGTCCAAACTTGACATCGATCCCCATGTCGCGGAAAATCTGCGGATCGTCGGCGTCGTGGTAAATCTCTAGAACCGTTTCATGAACCTGCTCCATCACGGCGCGGAAATCGACCTCTGGCGTCACGGATGTGATGCCGTACCGGCTCGCCGTTTTCATCGCGTGGGCGACGTGCGCGGCTTGCAGCAGGGCTTTGCTCGGCATGCAGCCCGTCCACGTGCAATCACCCCCGAGCCGGTGGGCCTCGATCATCGCCGTCTTGGCTCCAAAGTTTGCGCCGATGCCGGCAGAAGTGAGGCCGGCAGCACCGCCTCCGATGACCAACAGATCATAGTCCATACGTGATTCCTGCAGTTGACGAGCTGATTTCTGAGGTGCGCCCAAGAGACTGGACCACGGAGACCCTTTGGGCCGTATCCGGTTTCATCGTTACTCGCTACTCGATTGCTTGATGTCCCACTCTGCCGCCGACCGTCACCCGCCTGACTTTCCGAGCCTTGCCGGCCTCGGAACGCTGGATACCGCACGGCAAGGATTCGAAGCCGCCGGCGTTGCCGAGCCCGAGCGCGTGTCGACGTTTCTCGATCAACTGTACGGGCGAGTTGGCGAAGCCGAACGTCGTGACCTGACTAGCGAGCCTCGCCGGGTCGAGATGCTGGCGACGTTGGGTGGAGGAAGTCCGTTTCTAGCTGATGTCTTGCTGCGAACGCCGCGCTACGCTCGCGATCTCGTGGAAGGCATCGAGGCCGGCCCCGAAGCCCAAAGCCGGCTGGCAGAGATCCGTAGGCCTGAAACGGTGGCCGGCGATTTTCACGCAGCCATCCAGTCGGAACGCGAGCCCCAGCATCAGATGAACGCACTTCGGCGCGTGCACCGCCGGCACGTATTGCGCATTGGTGCGTGCGACTTGCTCGGCTTGTGGGACCTGCCGACCGTCACGGCTCAACTCTCCCATCTCGCCGATGCGGCCATTCAGGCCGGCTTGGAGATCGCTGCCGGCTGGAGCGGAGACGACCCGGCGGGCTTTGCAGTCCTCGGCATGGGAAAACTTGGTGGGCGCGAGCTGAACTACAGCTCCGACATCGACCTGATCTTCCTCACCAACACCGATCCTTTCGCGCAGCGCCGGCTCGGCGAACGCCTCGTCAAGACCCTCGGCGACGCGACCGCTGAGGGCTTCGTGTACCGCGTCGACATGCGTCTGCGCCCGTGGGGCCGCTCGGGTCCATTGGTTACTACGGCCGCCGGCTTCCTGAAATACCTCGACCGGCACGCTGCTGCATGGGAACGCCAGGCGTTGTTGAAAGCTCGGTTCTGCGGCGGGACCCCAGAAACCGCCGAGGCCTTTTTTGCCGACCTACACCCCCTGCTCTTCACGACGGACGCGGGTGAGGTCCGGGTGGCTGTGCGCGGCATGAAGCAGCGCATCGAGGAGGATCTCCGCCGGCAAGGCCGAGGCTGGGGAGAAGTGAAGCTGGGCGAGGGATCGATCCGCGACGTCGAGTTTGCCGTGCAGTATTTGCAGTTGGCCCACGGCCGCGCCTATCCGGACACCGTGACCCCGCACACGCTCGATGCGTTGCCCCGTCTCGCAGCGGCTGGCCTGCTGCCTCCCGCAGACGCCGACCAGTTCCGGGATGGCTACACGTTCTTCCGGACCGTCGAGCACGACCTGCAGCTCCGGCACAACCGGCAGGTCCACACCCTCCCGGACGATCCAGACGCCCTGAACCAGCTTGCCACTCGGCTAGGGTTCGATACGGCAGAGACGTTCCTCGCCCGGTACCAAGCGCATGCTAAAGCCGTCCGCAGCGTATTCAAACGCCTCTTGTCTGACCGCAGCCCAGCCGATCTTCCGCCTACGAGCACGGCCCGCGATGTCGCCACGCGGCCCACAGCGAATCCGTTGCCGGCTGCCCTCCCACCGCTCACACAGACGCGCCCGGCCCGCGTTCACGCTGAAGCTTCCGAGGAAGAGAACTTCTGGAACGTGACCGTCGCTGGCCAGGACGAGGTCGGTGTACTCGGTGTCATCAGTGGGCTGCTGCTCGCGTACGGGTTCGATATCCGCGACGGGCACATCCTGACCCTCGAAACCGGCAACGAGCGGCACGTGCTCGATACGTTCTCCGTTTACGGTGAGGCGACCGCCGGCACCTGGATCGCCTACGAGGCTGAGCTTTCCGAACTGCTGGGCCAGTTGCCAAGCGATCCTGGCGGTGTGCGCGGCCGGCTAGCCCGGCGTGTGGCCGCGCGCATGGATGATCACGCCCAGCGGAATCAGGAGCCGCTGCGCCCCATCGACGTTCGGTTCGAGGGAACGGAGGAAGGCCGGACGCGCGTCCGCATCGAGGCCGAGGATACGCCCGGCTTTCTCTACGCTCTCGCTACGGCACTCGCGGTCAAGAACATCTCCATCTCCGAGGTGCACGTCCAGACGCTGCCCAGCGAAAACGGCGAGCCAGGCCGCGTGCACGACGAGTTGCTGGTCACCTCTGCCGGCCGGCCGCTCTCGGAACAGCAACAAGATCGGCTCCGCGCCACCATCGCGCTCGTCAAGCAATTCGTGCACTTGCTTCCCCACGCCCCCAACCCCGAGGCTGCGCTCGACCATTTCACCCAGTTCATCGAAGACCTCTTCCGCCGCTCCGACTGGCCCAACGCCATGGCGTCGCTCAGCCAGCCAGCGGTTTTGGAGGCGTTGTCCCGCTTGCTCGGCGCGAGTCAGTTCTTGTGGGAGGATTTTCTCCGCATGCAGCATGAGAATCTGCTCCCCGTCGTGGGAGAGGTGGCCGGCTTGGGGGAATCGCGCTCGAAAGCCGAGATGGCGAGACTGCTTGACGAAGAACTCGCAGCAGTTGGCGGCTCGGGCAAGAAGCGTGTCCTCAATCAATTCAAGGACCGGGAGATGTTTCGCATCGACATGCGGTATGTCACGGGTCAAGCGGGGGGGCTGGATGAGGTGGCGCGCGAGATGACCGCGTTGGCGGAAGTAGTGGTGCAACGCAGCGTAGAACTCGTGGCCGGGGAGCTTGAAGCGCACTACGGCCGGCCCATGTTAGGCGAGGCACCCGGTGACGTGCGCCGCGGCGTGCCCTGTGCGCTCTCTGTTTGCGCGCTGGGCAAGACCGGAGGCCGCGAGATGGGCTTTGCGTCGGACATCGAGGTGCTGTTCATATACGCTGGCTCAGGGTGGACGGATGGACCCGAGTCAATCTCGAACGCTGACTTCTTCGAGCGGTTGGTCCGGCGGTTTTCGAAAGTGATCGAAGCCAAGAAGGGCGGTCAGTTCGAAATCGACTTGCGGCTCCGCCCGTACGGAAATGCCGGCACACTGGCGATTGTGCGAGATTTGTTCGAACGCTACTACGCCCCCGATGGCCCGGCGTGGCCCTACGAGCGGCAGGGGTTGGTCCGCCTACGCCCCATCGCCGGCTTATATGATCCCGGAGAGGCGTTTGCCGGAGCCGTGCACGCCTACCGAGTCAGCGTCCTGCAGCGCATCGGGCCCTTTGACGTCGCGGCGATGCGGGCCATGCGCGAACGGCAAGTTCGGCATCTCGTAGCGCCGGGAACGGTCAACGTGAAATACAGCCCCGGCGGCCTCGTCGATGTCGAATACCACGTGCAAGGCCTTCAAATCACCCACGCCGCTGAGCATCCGTCCGTGCTCGACCCTAACACGGCCGGGGCCATCCGCGCATTGATGCAGGCCGAAATCCTCGACGCGGACGCGGGTGCTCGTCTCCTCTACGCGCACCGTTTCCTCCGCCGGCTCATCGCCGCGCTCCGCATCGAACGGGGAGATGCGCGTGCCCTGGCGTTACCTGAAGCCGGCACCGATGCCTTTCTCTTTCTGGCCCGTCGCCTCGGCTACCGCACCCGCACCCGTGACGAAGCCGCCCGCCTGAGCGCCGACGTAGAGCGCCAGATGGGCATCGTCCGGGGGTTTTCCCTCCCTTCGGAGTGAGCGTTGCTCATCCGGAGAGACGAAAACGCAAAACGCGGAATAGGTGGGCGACGGGCCGGGTCAAACAGGGCCCAGGAAAGAACCAGCCAAAGGGTTCTTAGCCCTCTCTCCTACTTCCCCACCTTTTACTTGTCCACATGAGCAAGGCGAACAGACTGCTTGTTTTTGCGCTCGCGCTGGTTTGTGCCGGCTGCGAGTCTCTGCCTGAGTCTGATGGAACGGATGCATACGCATACGTCGCCCGAGACGTGGACGGCACGCCGGTGGTGTCGGGAACGCTCCGCCTCGTGTTTGCGGACGGCGACGGTGCGCGCACGGCGGAAGGCGTTTCCGGGACCTGGGCCTTCGAGGCCGCGCAAACGGG
>JBCDHV010000058.1:0-12436 GCA_038749615.1 Bacteroidota bacterium | reverse complement strand
GATTGAAGCTGCAGAGAAATGCCGTACTGCTGCTTCACATCGTCCAGGGTGTCGAAATCGATGGCCTCTACCTCGAAGCCGGCCTCACGCATGTGATCGACCCAGAGCGTGCAGCAACCACACGTGGGCGTCTTGTACGTCGTCACCTTCGGCAGCGTCTGAGCCGCAACTTGTGCGGGCGTGGCCTCCGCAGCGGGTTCATCCGCCGGCTCGGAGCAGCCAATAAGCGTGAAGGCAACGAAACAGGTAGCGAGTAAGCGAATCATGGAGTTTCGGATGCGTCCGAGGCCGCTTTGCGCCAAGGCGGGTCGGATTTGCTGAGAAACGCCTCGACACCTGCGCGGCAATCTGGCGTCGAGCGAGCGAACGCGTTGGCATGAATAGCCGCGTTCAGTGCATCCTCGAAGCCGGCCCCTTGGGTGGCGGCGAACAACGATTTAGTCAACGCCACAGCCGTCTCGCTCGTTTCGCGAACTATCCCCGAAGCCACGGCCCTGACCCGTTCGTCAAGGTCCTCGGAAGCACACGCCTGCGTGACGAGCCCGTACGACGCGGCCGTTTCTCCATCGATGAGCCGGCCCGTGAGCAGCAAGTCCCGAGCTCTCGTCTCGCCGAGCTTGCGCACGACGAATTGCAAGATGATCGCCGGCACGAATCCGATGCGGACTTCTGTAAAGCCAAGCTTTGCGTGACTGGCAACAAAAGCCAAGTCGCAAGCCGCCACGAGCCCTGCGCCACCGGCGATCGCGTGCCCGTTGACTCGTGCAATGAGCGGCTTCGGGCAGTGATACATGCTCTCGAACAGGCGAGCCAGCCGAGTAGAATCAATCACATTCTCGGCTTGCGAGGCAGACTGGAGTCGGTTGAGCGCTGCTAGGTCTGCACCGGCGGAAAAGGCCTTGCCGGCTCCCGTCAACACGATGACACGCACCTCATGCCGTTGAACCAATTGATCAAACGCATCGCTCAGCGCATCGACGAGGGCGGCATTGAGCGCGTTTCGTACGTCGGGCCGGTTCATGGTTACCGTTCCGATGCCGGCATCAACTGCAATCTGGATGAGGTCGCTCATTCTGGCAGATCGTTCATGAAAGGAAACGGCGTCTCGGCACGCACGTCATCTTTGAGCGCGAAGGTGTAAAACGGCCAGAGCTGACGCATCGTCCGGACGCATTCGAAGACCAACTCAGGCCCCAAACGCAGCACCCCTTCGCGCGGAACGATCCGCCTCAGCCAAAGCGCATTGAGTTTTTCAGTCCCTTCGAGAAGGTGATCGACAGGCTCTGCCGTCGTAGCTCGTTTGGCCGCCTTCCCTTTGCCGGAATACACGTACAGCGAGTAATCTTCTGCGAGCAGCGGATTGACCAGATCCAGCGTCGTTTCCGGGGCCTCAAGAATCGATGTACGGACTCGCTCGATGCAGTCGGTCGCATAATCCCCAACGTAGAAACCGAGCGAGAACCCGTCGGGCGAGATGCTGTGGGAAAGCTGGGCGTCTTTGAGCCGGCGGCGGCCGGGCCGGTAGAACGACATCCAGATGTTGTGATGGCAACCGCCGGCACCGAAGTCGTTTTTGAGCAGCCGGCTGAACACGTTCTTTTCCGTCTCAAAGGCGAGCCCATCGGGAATCACCCAGTGCACGACGAGATCGTCTCGGTACCGCTTGAACGGCTCAGTCAAATGGCGCTTGACCGCCGGCTTCTCTTGTCGATACTGCTCGATGTGCGGCTCCGCTTTGAGCCGGTCAAGGATGCCGAAGGCTTCCTCAGTAAAGCCCTCGAAATGCAAATCCGGCGATTCAAGCGAGCGCATACGGTGCCTTGATGTATGATTTCGGAAAGTGATTCATGCCCGGCTTCCCTTCTGAAGCCTTTCTAAACAAACCTCTTCGAAACAAGGCGTCATCCGAGATTGCTCCTCCGCTGAACAACACTCATACATCCCAAATCATAGATCATAATCTCCAAGCGCCATCACCGGCAGACGCTCACCGAACAATCTGCAACTTCCGCGTGACCAGCCGTCCCTCCGTCTCCAGTATGTAGAAATACGTGCCGGCTGCGAGGCCCTCCGTTGTGAGTTCTCGCTCGTGCCGGCCGGCGGGTAACATCTCGTTTGCAAGCACCGAAACGGTGCGGCCCAGGAGGTCACGGACGGTCAGCGTCACGTCTGCCGGCGCGCTCAGTTCGAACGGAATGCGTGTGCGCTCCGCGAAGGGGTTCGGGTAATTTGGGAGCAAGGCCATCGTGCCCTCTTCCGGTACCTCATTCTCATTCGACACGGCCCGCCCGAACAACGAAACCGTCGGGCTCGGCGCGCTCTCAATGGAATTTCCGGAGACCGCCGTCACGAAATACACGTACGGCGTCGAAACGGATTCGGGATAATCCACCCACTCGAGCGATCCAGTGACCCCGATCAGATTCTCCGCATCCATCATCGCGGTTTGCAAGTCGGGGTCTGCCACGTCTGTGTTGAGACGATACACCGCGTAGCGAGCGACTTCCGGCTCATTGACGGCCGGCGCGTCCCAGCTCAGGGTCACCTCGCCATCGCCCGTCCAGGTGTACTGGAGATACTCCGATGCAGCCGGCGCGTCCTGGCTGTGCCACGCTAGGCTCGGCGTCAAGGCCGGCCGGCGGTAGTAGGTCACCTTGAGCGAATCGGTGAAGCCTTTGGCCTGGTTGTTCGTGAGATTCTTCGCACGGAACAAGATGCTTCCCTGGATCTCTGGAATCCACCGGTTGAAGCGCACCTGAGCGGGCAACTCCCCAGCCGAGTAGCCGGCGTTCGATCCTACAGCCCGGTAGACGCCTTGCCCGACGTACAGGTGCCGGCCATTGGTTTGCTCGCTCCACCAGGTCGCTAGCTTGGCATAGTCTTGCCCACCACCAAATGCCCAATAGAGTTGAGGCGTCATGTAATCGACCCATTCCTGCCCGTACCAGTTGACCGGATCGGCGTGCAGCACGCTGTAGGAATCCAAGCCACGAATACCACTCGGGACGCCGTTCTTCCAGATTCCGAAGGGACTAATCCCAAACTTGATTTCAGGCTTCTCCGCCTCGATAGCTTCGTAGATGCCACGGACGAACATGTTGATGTTGAAGCGGCGCCACGTGTTGATGTTGGTGAAGCCGGCAGTGTTGTACGTCTGGTACGTCTCCTGATCTTCGTTAGTGATGGCGTTCGGCGGATAGGGATAGAAGTAATCGTCGAAGTGGACCCCATCGATGTCGTATCGGCGCACGACGTCCATGATGACTTCGGTGATGTACTCGCGTACTTCGGGAATTCCGGGATTCAACAACTCGATGGCTCCGTTGAACTGGAGGCCCCACTCTGGCCGCTCGACCAGAATGTGCGTCGAATCCAATGCATACCCCCCGATCTGGCGCTGCGCCCGAAAGGGATTGAACCACGCGTGGAGTTCCATGCCCCGTGCGTGAGCCTCCTCGATAGCGAATTCCAGCGGATCAAAAAACGGGTCCGGCGCCTTGCCCTGCGTGCCGGTCAGGTACACGGACCATGGTTCGTATTCCGACGCGTACATGGCATCACTCTCGGACCGAACTTGAAAGAGAACGGCATTGACGCCTGTGGCTTTGAGCTCATCGAGCATGGCCACGAGTTCCTGCTGCTGCCGCTCGGAATTGCCACGTGCAGATGGCCAGTCCAGGTTGATCACCGTCGCAATCCATGCACCCCGAAACTCCTCCTTGGGAAGAGGTTGTTCTTGAGCAGCGGCAGCGCCTGGTAGAAGAAGAGCGAGGGCGAGGAGATAGCGGCGGATCATGGAGGCGTTTCAGGCTATGGTCGCATGGGAGGAGATGGGAAGCTACGCGCAAACCGCCCACCGGTGCCACCGAAGCGGGCTTCTTCTCTCGTTCCTCTGGCCGCTGCTAATCTGGTGCTACGCCGCGTAAGCGCCGGCACGGCACGGTGGGTACCAACGAAACAGGCCCGGACATTGCTGCCCGGGCCTGTGTACCGACCTCAGAGAGGATCAGTGCTGCTTACTTCATCAGCACCATCGACTTCGTGACGCTCTGGCCGTTGGCCGAAAGCGTGTAGAAGTACGTGCCAGAGGGTAGGCTGCTGGCTTCGAAGGTCGCCGTGTAGCTGCCGGCCGAGATGGCCTCGTCGAGCAGCGTAGCCACTTCGCGGCCGAGCATGTCGAACACCTTCAGCGTAGCCGGGCCGGCTACATCAACACCGAATTCGATGGTCGTCGTCGGGTTGAAGGGGTTCGGGTAGTTGGCTTCCAGCGAGATGGTCGTCGGGATGCCGGCGGCTTCGTCGCGCTCGACCCCGGTGAACTCAGCGGCCATGAACTGCTGAATGTGAGGGAACGGCTGGCTGAACTGCGTCACGTATGCCGTCATGCCGTCGGGCGAGAACGCCAGGCCTCGAGGCCGGCCTTCGAACCCATCGCTCTCCCACGTGAAGAGATTCAGGAACTCTGGCTCGTCGGCTTCGCCATTGGCATAAGCGATCACGGCTTCCGTGTCGAATTCATACCAGGTGTTCAGCGTGAAGCGGTCGAGATCGACGAGGTTGCTGTTCAGCGGGTTGCCCGAGCTGACCCAGACGTTACCCGTAGCCGGGTTGAACGTGATCGACTCGACCTGCAGGTTCTCGAACGCGACACCGACACTGTCGAATGGCGAGAACTCGTCGGCCCGCTGATAAACGATGGTGTAGGGGTTCTCGTAATCCGTTTCGAAGATCACCAGTCCGTCGCCCGTGGCTTCGAGGGACCGTGCGAACGTGCTCGACGCAGGGACGGCGGTCTCGACGAAGTTCAGGTCGGAGTCGAGGATCTCGATGGGCAGACCCGGGAGGACCGGCCCGATGTAGACGTTGCCGGCATCATCCGTAGCAGCTTGCCGCAACGAGGACTGGTACGTGTACTTGGCTAGGCCTGCACCCGTCTGGTAATCGATCTTGTAGAGCGTGTTGAACTGAGAGGCGAGGATGTTGCCCTCCGCGTCGGCACGCAAGCCACGGCCCGACCGGCCGTCCCAAGCCTTGTTGCCGTTCTCATCGGTGATCACCGTTCCACCGAGCGTGTCCCGGCTTCCGTCCGGGAAGTCGAGGAACTGGATCGGAGAGAAATCAGCCGGCGTGCCGTCAGCATTCCAGACATAGATCTCGCGAATCGATTGGAAGGTGTCGTCAAGCTCAGGCACCTGCACGCTGTCCGTAGCGGCAAAGGCGTGCCACCAGACTTTCCCATCCGCGTCCACGGCGATACCGTGACCACCCAGCCCACCGCCATCAACGGCGACGGTCGAGTCGGCTGGGAAATTGCCTTCAAAGGTCCATTGTGCCATCGTCATCGCCGGCAGGGCGAGGGCGACGAGCGCAACTAGTACAATTCGTTTCATGATAGTGGTGTGGGGTTGTAGAGATGCCTGAGACGCAGGCCTCAAGCGTGGTGTGGGGTATTCGCGACGTGGTGATCCGGCAAAGATAGGCAATCCAACGCTTTAGAGGCGTGAATTGAGGCTAGATGAACGATTTTGAGTGTAGCGCTACTCTCAAAATCTACCCGGAACCGTGCACCAGTCAAGCTCCGGTGCGCCGTACGTTGATGGTGAGAATAGGGTCTTCCTCACCAGTCACCCGTTCGATGACGGCGTACAAGAAGGGTTGGTTTCCTGCCCAAGCCAAGGAAAGCACGGGTTCCATGATAATGCCTGGGTACAACGGTTCGATCGAGCCATCTGGGCTGACGATCTGAATAGGATCGCTGAGGTCCGTGGCAATGAAGATTTCTCCTGTGGTAGCAATCGCAAGATCATTGATCGTGAACGTCTCACCCAGCGAAGAAAGATCAGCTACGAGTTCCTGAGGCCCGAGCGTTCCCCCCTCGGAAGGAATCGAGAATCGGTACAAGCCGCTTCCCGTGTCTGTGCTTCCAGCGGCATACAGAAAGCCATCAAAGATGCCGAGTCCACCAAGATCACCTACAAACGGATTGGCTGTACCTTCGCCATCAGGCGAGATGACGTGAATGTTCAGCGCGTTGCCCGCAGCGAACACACGGCCGTCATCGGCAACCGCGATGCTGCGAAGCCGGGCGCCGCGGTTCTCAGCCGCAAAGAACGTCTGTTGTTCCCCGCCCTCGACGAAGCCAAATACGGCGCGAATGCCCCGAACCGCATACAATTGGCCAGCATCCGTCAACGCCATGTCGCCAAATACGAACCGGTTATCGACGAACTGGGAGGTCTCTTCTGCCGGCGTAATCTTCCGGATTCCACCAGAGACGTTGCCGGCTTGTAGCGAGACGTAGGCGTTACCGTCGCTGTCGCTCGTCACAGAGAAGGGCGTCTCACTCCGGATCAGGCCACCGAAGGGCGTCAGCGCAGATTCGAGCGTGTAGTCGATCACATTGCTGAAGTTGCTCGCGCCGGCCACAGAAATTCGCAGCGTGACGGGCTTGGGCGTGTTCGGCGGGACGACCTGGATTTGTGTCTCTGAGACCGAGACGATTTCACCCGGGATGTCGTCGAAAAATACCAGAACATCGTCCGTGTTAGCGGAAAAATTCGAGCCGCTGATCGTGACGACGTCAATGCCGGCGAAGGCGCTGCCAGCGGGCTCCACGCTCGAAATGGCTGGAGACGGGCGGTCTTCGAAATCGGGGTCCCAGATGGATTCGGATTCCGTGTCGCACCCTGCGAAGAGTACGACGCTCACGGCTAGGAGAAGGAAGTGTCGGAGTTGCATGTAGAATGGCTGGGTTGCCTGGGTCTGAGGACTCACGTCAGATGAGATTCGGCTCATCATCAGGACGCTAGAGGCCGAGGCGAAGGGAGATACGGTGGACGTTGTCGAAGACCCCAAAGGTCGTGTAGGCGTAATCTGCACCGACGTTGAGGGTGCCTACGCCCTGCTGCACACCGGCTCCGAGGCTGAAGCCCTGCTCGTCCGTCGGGTAAGCGTATCCGCCGCGGAGCATGATCGTATCCGCAAACCGATATTCGGCACCGACCTTGACCTGCTCGGAGAAGTCGCGTGGGTTGGACGCCTCGACAGAGGCCAGAAGTTGATGCTGGCTGCCCAACTCTGCAAAGTCGAGCACGTCCATAGCTAGGCCAATGCGGAAATTCAGCGGAAGCTGGAAGCTCTCAGACTCAAACGTGATCTCCTGAGCAAAATTCCGTGCGGCGAGGGCAAACGTCAGGCTGCGGAAGCCCGTCTTGTACATCACCCCGAAGTCGAAGGCCACGACGCTGATCTCGTTGTCCTGCGTCTCGAACGCCCCGGACTCCGTCCGAGCCGCAACGCTCGTCCCGAGATCTTGAGTGACATATTTGATGTGGCCGCCCACCGAGAAGCGGTCGCTGAGACTTTTTGCGTAGCCAGCACCGATGCTGAAGGCCGTTGGCGAAAAGTTGCCCGTTTCCTCAAAGCCGGCCTCATTGTTGGCCACCACCGTCCCGATCAAATCGCCGTAATCCGCAGCGATCACGGATACCCCGATCACGCCGAGCCGGCCGCCGGTAGGCTGGAAGCTCACCGCCGCCGCATTGTAGCGGATGTCAGCAATCCATTGAACCTGGTTGAACGAAGAGCTGAAGCCCGTCTGCTGGAAGCCCATCGCCGAGGGATTGTAAAAGAGCGACGAGGCATCCTGCTGAATGGCCGTCATGGCATCACCGAAGCCGGCCGCTCGAGCGTCGTACGAGACGCTGAGGAATTTCATGCCCGTTTGCGCCAACTTGTCCTGCTGGGCCGTGGCCGGCATGAGCAGCAGAAACACGCCGCCGAGCAAAGATAGGATGCGCTGTAACTTCATAGGGGTTGGTGTCTGGCGTTCTGTATTTCGTGTTTGGTATTTCGCGGACCTTAGACTCAGAGCAAAACACCAAACACTCACACTACACACGTCGATGAGCATCGCTCAGCGGATGATGACAAACTTTTGGGTGGCCTGCTCGCCGGTGTCGAGATCGGTCACGACGGCGATGTAGAGCCCACTCGCGACGATCTGACGCGACGAAGTCGTGTGATCCCAGAATTCGTCGCCACTACCATCCGTGTGTAGAATGGTCTCGACGAGTTCGCCTAACTCAGTGTAGATCTCGATTCGGCAATTCCCAGGGATGTTCAGGAATCCGAGTTTATCGGTCTGATCGGAATAGCGGACCAAACTGGAGCCGGCCGCGGAGGCGCTGATGTTGAACGGATTCGGCACGATCCGGAAATCGGCAAGGCTCTCACCGGGCGGGCGCTTGAGCTGGGTCGGCGTGTAGGTTTGGCTGTAGTACCGGCTGCTACGGAGCGGCACGCCGGCCGGCGTGAGACCAGTGCCGTCGTTGTCCCCAGGCGAACCGACCGCAACGATGTAGTAGTAATAGTCGAACCCGCGGATCGGCGTCGTGTCGTCAAAGCTCGTTTCTCCAGCGCCAGCCGTGTGGATCAGCGTGTAGGTGGAGTCGAAGCGGCCCTGAGCGCGGTAGATTTCAAACGACTCAGCCATGGGTCCCTCATCGAAGGTCTCCCACGTGAGCGAAATCCGGTCGCCGCCCGAGTTCACGTCGAAGAGCTTCGGCGGAAGCGGCGGGCGTGGAATGCCGTAGCCGGATTCGTAGTTCGCGATCGCCCGGCGGAACGTTTGGAAGAGCGAGTCCTGGCTGGAGAAGGCGATCTCGTTTTTCTGCTCCGCGCTGATCTCGCCGTTTTTGAACTGCCGGCCGACCTGGATTGCGGCCTCACGGCTCAATCCGGACATCCCCTCAGCAATCACAAAACTGATGCTCTCTCCTGGGCCGAGGGTATACGGTCCGAACCCGTTGGCATGCGAGATCCCACCCGGCGTACCCAGCGACGGATCACCTGTGCCGTTCAAGAATCCAGGCAGACCGCTTGGCTCAACGGCGTAGGCGTGCCGCGGGCTCTTGTGGCCAGCAGACATGAGCCCATACTCAACCGTCATCTTTGCCGGATCGAAGGCGTCGTTCTGCGACGTAAACGGGTCATCCGAGCCGAACCAGGTGGTCGTAGCCGGCTGACTGGGGTCGTCCTCGGTCGCGCCCGGCGCGCCATCGGCACGGATCGTCACACTTCCGACAAAAGCGTCGGCACCAAGCCGGCCAACCGTATCGGCGTCGGCAATCTGCAAGGCCGGCAAGGCCTGTGGTAGGATGGGGCCACCAATGTTGTCATACTGGGAGAAGGCTGGGAAATTGCCGTGCCAGGTGAACTGAGCACGGAACTGCTCATCCGGCGGGTCTACCAGGACGCCATCGCCCCGCGCGTCGTTCATCGCGTTTTTGCCCCAACTCGTCGGGTTACCGATGACGTAGCGGGTTTCTTTGAGCACGGACCAGCGATACTGTAGAAAGGCCCAAAACCCTTCGACGGTCTGATTCGGCAATTCGATTTCAGGGTCCTCGTCCGTGTTTCCTGTATTCGTGAAGGTGTACTCGACGAGGTGGTAGTTATCGTGGAAGGCCTGGCTGAACTGCATGATCTTCCGCTCCATGGAGATGCCAAGGAGCGTGTTGACCTCATTGATGATCATCCGGTCAGCCGGAATGCTGGGATCGACGAAGTCGTTGACCATGAACGCCTCCGGCTCAGACACCCCGCCGTCCACAAAGACCTCAGGCGGATCGAACCGGCTGATCATCTCGAAGCGCACAGGGAAGAACTCCCCTGCCCCGCTCACCCGAGGGCCGGCGTGCACAACGCGCACGGGAAAGCGCGTGCCGTTTTCGTCGACTACGTTTTGAGCGCCCAACCAGAGGGCCTTCGCTGCCTGGGCATCCCGAAAGCGGAAAATCCCTGGCCAGCGCATGCCGTCCTGCTGCGTCTGAACGAAACCGCCTGATTCTACCTCAGAGCCAATCTCGGAATACCAGTTATGCAGACTGCCAGCAGCCAGCCACTTCTTCGCGAATTGCGCGTGGGCTACACCGGGTGCAGCGAGAAGCAGCACAAGCGCAGACAGGCAGATGCTTCGAAAGCGTGAGTGCATGGGAAATGGTAGGTCGTTAGAGAAGTGGGTGGGCGACCCTAGCGGGCAGCTAGGTCAGAAATTGACCCGGATACCGAAGTACGCCTGGCGGGGATTGAGGAAATTCAGGAAGCTCTGGTTCGGCATGTCGATGTAGGCTTTGTCTTCGAGTACCTGATCCAAACGGCCCTGCTCCACAGGCTGCCAAGTGCCATCGCCGAAGACGATGTAGGAATCCGTCGACCGCTCGAAGTAGATCGCCCGTGTGTTCGGTGTACGGGCGCCTTCGTTGAACTCATCGCGAGTCTGGATCTGCTCGATCGGTTGAAACTCGACGCCTTCGGCCCGGAAGTCGCCGGGGCGGTCCGTGCCGACGATGTTGCCGTACTCCCCGGGCGTTTCGGGGGCCGGCAGGTGCAGGCTTCGCATGTAGGCCGTGTAGTCGTTCCCGTCGACTGCCCCGTAGAAGGGCGACATCACCTTGCGGTTGAGCAGGTTAAACACGTCGCCAAAGAACTGCAGTTCAACGCCGGCCACATCGAAGCCTTTCGAGAACCGTAGGTCGAGCCCGTAGCCATCGCGGAATTGGACGTTGTTACGGATGTTCGGGATGTCGCCGCCGCCCGTCCACGTGAAGAAGAAGCCCGACTGCCACCGGCCGATCAAGCTGACAACCCAGTTCGCGAGGGGATCGATACCGCCTACTTTCGGCCCGAAATCAGCCGGCGTCAGGAAATCGACGTTGACCCGTGCGTAGGGCTGCGGGACCGGCTTCGATAGCGCGGCGCGGCGCTCGGCATCGTCCTGTTCGAAGAGACGCTGGGCCGTTCGGTTTTCGTTGACCTGGCGCAGGCCGAAGAAGCCTTCGGAGAACACCATATAGGTGTAGTTCACAAAGCCCTGGATCCAACGCCCGCGCAACTTCGAAAGCGTGAGTTCAAATCCACGGATGTCTTCGTACGAGTTCGGCTCGATGGTCGTGTACGAGGTCCCGCCGTCTCGGCTGAAGAACGACACGCCTCTGGGTTGAAGCGATACATCTCGGTAGTAGCCGGCTGCTTTCAGGGCATACTGCGAGAAGAGCGCCTGCTCATACCCAAGCTCGTACGACACCGTCTTGGGAAGCGGTAGCCCCGGATTCGGCACGAAGTTGATCTGGCCGGTCGACGAGAAAATCTCGAACGGATACAAGTTGTCCGGCTGCAGCAGATTCCGGAAGTGGCCGTAGTTGAAGTAGAGCTTACTGGAGGTCGTGATCGGGAAAGAGACGCCAAGCCGGGGGCTCAAGGTCAACTCGCCGTCCACGCTTTCTCGGGTGAGCAACGTGTCCAGGCCGGCGGCGAATTGCGCCGAAAATGCCTGAGTGAACGGCTCAAACACGAAGAAATCATCCCGACTCCTGAAATACTCTAACCGTAAGCCCAGGTTGGCGATGAGGCCCTGGAATTCGAGCTTAGTCTGAGCATATCCACCGAGGCTCTGGCGCGTCACGTCGTATGCCGTGAACGCGTTGCTGGATGGCAGGAACTCGTCGAACCGGCCGTAGCTGACATCGAAGTCGGTCACGGTATACTCGACGCCGGCCTTCCCTTGGAGGAACCGGTTGAATTGCCGGGTGACGTCAAGCTTGAAGTTCCAGTCGATGACATTGCTGGTGTCACGGGCGTTGCTCATCCCAACGCCGGTCCGCATCCCCTCGACGCCGAAGGTTGGGCGCGGCTGGAAGCCAAACGGGGCCTCGTCAAACCCGACGCCGCCGATGGTCACCACGGCAGTCGAGTCACGCAGCGGATTCAGGAACGTGTTGTAGTCCGTGCCGAAGCGGGTGATTTTGGCTTCGTAGAACGTGTTTTGATCCAGCGTGTGCGTGAACGTCGCGCCGACCATGTTCGACTCGATCTCGGTCGGGTTCCAGTAGTCGCTGGCGTAGATGCGCGTGTCGATGAAGCTAACTCGGTCGAGTTGGCTGGCGATGCTAGCCGGCGAGCGGAAGATGCCGGCTCCCCCGTCGCGCCGGCTCGTGGTGCCGGTCGTGTTGCCAAGGAGACCCTCGACGCTCAACCGCATGCCGGTCGTCAACTCGGTGGTCACTTTCATGTGGCCGACGCTAGACCGGAAGGCGTCTTCCGAGAGCGGCACGAGGTACATCTCTTGATCCTGACGGAACGAGGCGTAGAACCGCGCCCGGCCACCAGGGAGCAGCGGACCACCGACGCCGGCGTCGATCGTGTAGTCGGGGTCGGTAATCTCCATCTGCTTCCGGTGCTGAAACAAGAAAGCTTGTTGCAGCGCAAACGGGCTGAGGTCGTCGGTCGGATCATCGTTGCGAAGGCGCTCGGCGGATAGGGCATTCCAGCCGGCAAACTCGGGAAATTGTGCCTGCGTGTACTCGTCCCAGGCCCCGTTTCTGGTGCCCGTGAAGGCGACATCCGGGTCGAGGTACGGGCGCAGCCAGTAGGTATC
>JBCDHV010000057.1:0-12442 GCA_038749615.1 Bacteroidota bacterium | reverse complement strand
GTGCCAGGGCTTCGGCCGGGTAGCCGGCGTCGACGAAGACCTCGTCATCCCCAATCCAGACCTCTCGATCCGCCAGGGGGCGATTGCGCCGTTCCGCACCGAGCAGTGGAGCCAGCACATGCGCGATCTCATCCGCGTGGCTGCCCGTCTGAAGCTCCCCATCGACGTGCCGTTCAGCGAACTCAGTGAGGAGCATCTGGACGTCATCTGGAACGGGCAGGGCGAGTACATCGGCATCCGAGGCTTCTTCCGCTACCTCGAAAAACGCAGCTACAAGATGCACTACCGCATCTTCTCGGCCCGCTTCCGAGGCTACACGACCTGCCCCGACTGCAACGGCTACCGCCTCCGCCCAGAAGCGCTCTACGTGAAACTGCGCGGCCTCCACATCGGCGAGGCGGCGGAATTGACAGTGCAGGACGCGTACGCGCACTTCCGCGAAATCGAACTGAACGACTACGAGGAAGCCGTCGCCGGCCGCGTGCTCGAAGAGATCGTCAAGCGGCTGCGCTACCTGAACGACGTCGGGCTCGATTACCTCACGCTCGACCGGCTCGCGCAGACGCTCTCGGGCGGGGAAAGCCAGCGGATCAACCTCGCCACCAGCCTCGGCAGCTCGCTCGTCGGTAGCCTCTACGTGCTCGACGAGCCGAGCATCGGCCTCCACCCTCGCGATACCGACCGCCTCGTCAACATTCTCGAATACCTGCGCGACCTCGGAAACACCGTCATCGTTGTCGAACACGACGACGAAACGATGCGCCGCGCGGACCACATCGTCGACATGGGGCCGGCGGCCGGCACGCTGGGCGGCGATGTCGTTTTCGAGGGCGATTACGGCGAGATCGTCGCCGACGAAGACTCGTTGACGGGGCAATACCTGAGCCGGCGCAAGGAAATTCCCGTTCCCGAGACGCGGCGTCCCGTCGATCACGACTGGATACTGGGGGTCCACAACGCCCGCGCGCACAACCTGAAACGCCTGGATGTCGACTTCCCGCTCCGCATGATCACCTGTGTGACCGGCGTGAGCGGCAGCGGCAAATCGACGCTCGTGCACACGACGCTCTACAACGGCCTCGCCCGCCTCAAAGGCGTGAGCGACGAAAAGGTGGGCGCGCACGATCTGATCAGCGGGCATCACTTGGTCGACCTCATCGAGATGGTCGACCAAAGCCCAATTGGCCAATCGCCGCGCTCCAACCCGGCGACGTACGTCAAGGTCTTCGACGACATCCGGAAGCTCTTCGCGGATACGCACCAGGCCAAAGTCCGTGGTTACAAACCGGGCTATTTCAGCTTCAACGTCCCCGGTGGCCGGTGCGAGACTTGCCAGGGCGAAGGAGCCGTGAAAGTCGAGATGCAATTCCTAGCCGACCTCTACCTCGAATGCGAGGCCTGCAAGGGCAAGCGGTTCAAGAAGGACGTGCTCGAAATCCGCGTGCGCGGCAAAAACATCGACGACGTGCTGAACATGACCGTCGACGAAGCGCTCGCCTTTTTCGAGCTAAAAAAGATCCGCAAGAAGCTCCAAGTGCTCCAGGACGTTGGCCTCGGGTATCTCTCGCTCGGCCAGCCGGCCACGACGCTCTCCGGTGGCGAGGCCCAGCGCATCAAACTCGCCTACCACCTCAGCCGGCCGGCCCGCACCCACACGCTCTACATCTTTGACGAGCCCACGACGGGGCTGCATTTCAGCGATATCGAAAAGCTTCTCAAGGCCTTCAACGCCCTCGTCGATGCTGGCCATTCGATCATCGTCATCGAGCACAACCTCGACGTAATCAAGTGCGCCGACTGGGTCATAGACCTCGGTCCCGAAGGGGGCCGGCGCGGCGGGTTCGTCGTGGCCGCCGGCACCCCGGAGGACCTGGCCGCCATCGAAGAGAGCCACACGGGGCGGTTTTTGGTCGCTTCGCTTGGATTGAAAGGATAAGTGGCTCGCTTGCGCTCGCGTGGCACGTAGCCGGTGGATAGGTAGCTGTGGCGCATCCTGCTAAGCCACCTGCCATCTGCGACCCGTGCACTCGCAACGTGAGCAAAGCGAACCTACGGTCTCCACGTGAGCTCTAGCGAGCCAATCCCTGCCGTGTAGGAGTCCGTCCTACAAAACGCATGGATGCCGGCTTACAGCCGGTCGTCATCAATTCTGATTCGACGTTGGACCATTAACCGACAGACAAGCCCTAGGGGCATTCCGTATACTACTGATGTCCGAGACGACAACTCACTTCTCTCTATCGCACTTCTCTTTTTGACACATCTCTCCGTCTCTACGCTCTGTGGTGGGAGCAACGAGACAATCTGAAACGAACCGGCGTCCCTGTGGTGGGGGTCGCCGGTTTTTTTATGCCTGGAGGTAGGGGCATGTGGAAAGTGTGGGTGATGCTCGTGCTGGAGGTGGCAGATGCGTTTATCTTGCTGGTCTGCTAGCCATTGATCCATCTTCTCTTGTCTGTCCGAACGGCGCTTTTTACGGGGAATTACAATCACATCCGAGACGGCGTGTCGCTTACGCTGAACCGGATGGTGCGGTATCTCGAAGCTCAGGGGCACGAGATCCTCGTGTTTGGCCCGACGGTCGAGGAGCCGGCCTTGGACCACGCCGGTACGCTCGTCCCCGTGCCATCGCTCGCTGCGCCTGGCCGGCCGGAGTACCGCGTGTCGACGGGGTTCTCCGCTGAGGCCAAGCGGTCCTTCGACGACTTTGCGCCAGACCTCGTCCACATCGCGACGCCGGATGTGCTTGGCCTCGGCGCGCTCCGGTACGCAAAGAAGCGCGGCCTGCCCGTGGTGGCGACGTACCACACACACTTCTCCTCGTACCTCGGCTATTATCGATTGGGATGGGCGGAGCCTATAGTATGGCGCTATCTGCGCTGGTTCTACCGCCACTGCCGGCACCTCTACGTTCCGACCGAATCTATGGCCGCCGAACTGCGCCGGCACGGCATCGACGGCAACCTACGCATCTGGGCCCGGGGCGTGGAAGTCGATACGTTCAACCCGTCGAAGCGCGACCTGTCCTGGCGGCGTGCTCTCGGCATCAAAGACGGCGAGCCCGTCGTGGCGTTCGTGAGCCGGATCGTGTGGGAGAAAGGCCTCGGCGTGTACGCCGGTGTCATCGAAGCACTCGAAGAAGCCACCCTGCCGCACCGCGCTCTGATCGTGGGGGATGGCCCGGCGCTGCCCGAGTTGAGGGACCGGTTGCCGAAGGCGATTTCGGTGGGGTTCCAGTCGGGCCAGGCGCTGGCACGGGCCTACGCGTCGAGCGATATCTTCCTCTTCCCGAGCGAGACCGAGACCTTCGGCAACGTCACCCTCGAAGCGATGGCTTCCGGACTGCCGGCCGTCTGCGCCGATGCGGTCGGGAGTTCGTCGCTCGTCGTCGACGGCAAAACCGGGTTTCTCGCGCCGCCCCGGGACACGCCGGCCTTCTACGAGGCAGTGCGCCGGCTCGTAGACGATCCGCGGCTCCGCACCGAGCAGAGCGCGGCGGCCCGCCGGCATGCCGAATCGTTCGCCTGGGAAAGAATCCTTGCCCAGATGGACGCCTACTATCAGGAAGCCATCGCCTTGTGACAGCCTGTACCCGATGCCACCGCCTGCCGCCGATCCTCGGCCCCTTGCCATTCTCTTCGTCACCCACAGCTTCCCACCGGCTGGCCGGCCAGAGCTGAACGAGGGCGGCATGCAGCGGGTGGCCCAGGAGTTGCATCGGGCCTTGAAGCAGCGGGAGGACGTCCGCCTACACACGTTCGCGCTGCGCACGTCCTGGAAGATGACACACGTGCGGATGCCCGTCTTTCTGCTCCGGGCGCTGCGGCAGATCCCCAAACTGGTGCGCCGGCACGAGATCGATGTGGTGCTGTTTTCGTCGATGGTGACGGCCAGTCTTTCCGTACGCCTCAACGAGCGCGTGCCGGCCCATCTGGCAACGATTTGCCACGGCCAAGACGTGACGCTTCCGGTGGGCGTGTACCAGCGCTTCGTCCCGAAAGTCTTCGACGCGCTCGACCTGGTGATGCCGGTCAGCCAAGCCACGGGCGAGGCGTGCATCGAGCGAGGCTGTGTACCTGAGAAAGTTGAGGTCGTCCCGAATGGCATCCGTCCCGGCCGCTTCGATTCCCCACCTAGCGACCGCCGTGCCGCGCTGTCCGCCGGCTTTCCGGACCTCGCGAGCGAACTATCCCCCGAGGACCTGCTGCTCGTCAGCGTCGGCCGGCAGGTGGAGCGCAAAGGCTTCCACTGGTTCGCCGAGCACGTGATGCCTCAGTTGCCCGAGCATGTCCACTACTGGATGGCCGGCGACGGCCCCATGGCCGAACCCATCGACGCCGTCATCCAGGCGACAGGTCTGGGCCACCGCGTCCGCCGGCTCGGCCGCGTTACTGATGACCAACTGCAAGCGCTCTACACCGGCGCGGATCTCTTCGTGATGCCCAACATCCCCGTCCCGGGCGACATGGAGGGCTTCGGGGTGGTGTTGCTCGAAGCCGGCCTGAACGGCTTACCCAGCATCGCTGCCCGTCTCGAAGGCATCCGCGACGTGATCACCGACGGCGAGAACGGCTACTTCGTCGAGTCCGGCAACACAAACGACTTCGTCCGCCGCATCACGCCCTACCTCGACGACCGCGCCGCTCTCGACCGCTTCCGCACCCGCGCCTGCCAGCACGTCCTCGACACCTTCACTTGGCCCGCCATAGCCGGCCGCACCGTCGATTTGTTAAATCGGCGATTTAACAAATCCCCGATCTAGATCCCAACCGAAACGCCGCCCCGAACAGACCGCGCCGTTCCCGTTCGAGAATCCAGATACGGACAGAATTCCTCCCGATCAAAGTCGCAAATATGCGCATAAGGCCCGCGCGTCAGCTCCGCGCCGAGCGAGAGGGCGATCCGGTCCGAAAGCCGGCCTTCAATGCCCACCCCAAAGACGGCGTGTCCATCCCGCTCTGAAGTGCCAAATCTGCGGGACGAGGTGAATTCAGCTCGCGTCGGTGCCCAGCCGGCCTCGGCGTACAATCGCAGCAGATTGGAAGGCTTTAGGAACGTCCCACGTACAGAAATGACGAGTTGCCAGACGGAAGCTTCCTCGTAGTTGAGTGTCAGGTTCGAACCTATGTTGGCAGGTTGCTCTGGGACGAACCACGAGTAGGCGATAGCGGTGGAGACGTACGAGGAAAGGTCTCCACGCAGACGGATCTCCACACCGGGGCCGTACCACTGAGTGAACCGGTCGAATCTGATGTAGCCGCTTTTTAGATGATTAGGGTGCTTGACCACGCCGGCATAGACCGTACTGACCTCCACGCGAAACGGGGTGGATTGTGCATGTACGTCAGGTACAGCGAGGCCAACGAGAAAGAAGCCAATCAGAAGGCGAAAGACAAAAACGAGACGCATATCGCAGAGTGGAAATCAGCTACAGGCCAACCGAAACGCCGGCGCTGAACCGGTAGCCCTGGCCACCTACCACGCCGAGGGGACAGCTAACGTCGCCGCGTAGAAACCGGCAGCGGGTGACAGCCTGACCAGACACCCACCCAACAACGTCAGCCATGCCGGCCCTTGATACATCCTGCATCCTCGCTGTTCGATGTAGGGGACATGCCATGTTCCGGACATGGCATGTCTAGAACACCGGCTCAGAGGCCTACCGAGAGGCCGGCTCCATACCGAATGCCCGCATCGTCTCGGGTGTAGAGATTGTTTCGCAGGCGGTTGAAGTAATCCTCGGGACCGGTGGTGTCGCACCGGTAGGCTTCCGGAATGCCAGGCACGCAGTCATTCCCCGCGCCAATTAGACCCTGGATGGAGGCCACGAATGCGACGCTATCGAAGACGCGAAGACGGAAGCCGGCACCGAGTTGAAGAGTGGTCCGCCGACGGGTGTCCCTGCGGGAGGTCTCGGGGCCGTCGAAGCGCTGGCGGAGGTAAGGCGCGGCTGCAATTTCGAGGTAGGGCTGGAATCGATGCCAGACTGGGAAGATGCCGAGTTGCCCGCCGACGGTGACCTGATGGACCGTCAGGTCGTACCCGTTCACGTCCAACGAAGGATCGAAGTAGGTGTAGCCGGCAAACAGCGAGAGGTGATCGCTCAACACCATCCGCACACGCACGTCGATTCCTGGCCCTGACGTGCTGCTGTTTTCAAGGCTGCTCCTAGTTTGCGTGAGGCCGTTTCTTTCAATCACGCTGAACTCGGTAACGATCTCGACCCGGTCCGTCCCCACGATTGGGGTTACATCAGCCGTGAAACGAGGGTAGCTCTCCTGAGCAAAAACTGAGGGGCCGGCTGTCAAGGCCAGCAAGAAAAAAGCAGAAATGCGCATAATAGACCGAGGTTGGTGGACCATGATAACGCATCGTGCCCCAGACTGGTATCCCCGAGATGCAGGAGACGCAAATCACTTACAAGCCGGCTGCATCCGGATGCGGGTCGCGCAGGTTTTCTTCGAGTCGTGCCGCTCGAACGCCCACCCGATGCTGGCTCGTCTCGCCTTCGGGTGGCACCACGGCCCGAAGACCTATTCGCCCCGATCACGCTCCACCATTGCCGGCCACCCGCAACTCGCCCACCCGTAACCCGCCACGCGAGCAAAGCGAGCCCCCCGCATGCAGGTCGCACAGGTCTTCTTCGAGCCATGCCGCTCGAACGCCCACCCGGTGCCGGCCCGTCTCGCCTTCGGGTGGCACCACGGCCCGAAGACCTATTCGCCCCGATCACGCTCCACCATTGCCGGCCACCCGCAACCCGCCCACCTGCCACAGACCACGCGAGCGACAGCGAGCCCCCTGCCACTCGCCCACCCGCAACCCGCCACGCGAGCGCCAGCGAGCCTAGCGCTCAATCGCTTGCAAAACCGCTGGCAAAAATGCCAACGCGGCCACCAACACCGCGCCGATGCCGATGACGGCCAGCTCGCCGATGGTGTTCAGGCCGGGGTGGTAGGAGAACATCCACCACGCGAAGCCCACCATCGTGGTGAGGGCACCGACGGCCACGTGCTCGCCCGTCGAGCGCAGCACCGTGAGCAGGCTGCCTTTGCCTTCTTCGAGGTAGCGGTAGACCACGTGGATGCCGGTGTCGTTGCCGATACCCAGGACGGCCGGCAGCACGATCAGGTTGTAGAAATTCAGCTTGAGCCCCACGAGTGTCATGATGGCCAGCATCCACACGATCCCGACGAGTAGCGGCAAGGCCGCCAGCAGCGTCCACTTCACGCTCCGAAACACGAGGAACATCAGCAGCAACACCACGAGCGCCGTCAGCCCGATCATCAGCGGACTCTCTTCGAGCATCAGCTCCAGCATCGTTGCCGCTACGATGCTCGTCGAGCCGGCGAAGTACTCGTTGCCGTCCGCCGTCTCGATGCGGCCGATCTCGTTGGCGAACCGCATCGATTCGCGCCCATCGTCGAGCCCGACGCTCGGGTAGACGATCACGAACCGGCCCAATTCGCCGTCTTTCGTCGTGAACCGCTCCTTGAGATACTGCGGCACATCGGCGAGGTCAATGGCGGATTCGGTCTGGGAGGCTTGGCGGAGCCGGGCAAGGTCGGCGCTGTCCGAGGCCTCTAGGAAGGGGTCGGCGAGGAGGCTTCGGATGGAATCGAGGCGGGCCAGCCGGCGGGCTTGAAGCTCAGGCGTGACGGGATAGCGGTCGTAGAGGGTTTCCGCGCTGAGGATGGTGGTGGTGGTGTCGCCCTCGGCTTCTTCGAGGAGGGCTTGCTGGACGGCGAGTGCCTCGTCCGGGCCGTCGACGATGATGTAGGCTGGGTTGCGCTTCTTCGAGGCCGGGAAGACGCGGCGGGTTTTCTCGCGCAGCTCATTGTACTCCTCGAACGTCGGTTCCAGCCGGCCGAAGACGTACTCGAACTCCACCCGAGGCACCAAGACGAGCGCCCCGAGCAGCGCCAGCGCGCACACCGCGAGCACGGGTTTCGCCGCTGGAAACGGCCGTGCCTCGTGCGACGCCACGGCCCGCGCGCGCTCCTCGTCAGAATCCGAGGCAAAGTGCACGAGCTTCAGCCGCTCGAACACCACCATCAGCGCCGGGAGCAGGAACAGCATCGAGAACAGCGCAAACAAAATCCCCACGCCGGCGATCACCCCGAACTGGCTGAACCCCTGAAAATCCGCGATCACCAGCACGAACAGCGAGGCGGCCGTCGTGAACGCGCTCGTGGCAATCGGCGGGCCGGACGACACGAACGTCGTCTCCATGGCCAGTTCAGTGGACTTGCCTTCGCCCCGCTCCTCGGCGTAGCGCCCGACGAAGTGGATGCCGTAATCGACGCCCAGCCCGAAGAGGACCAGAACGAGGATCGAGGTCATCAGGTTGAGCACGCCGAAGAGCGCGTACGTGATGGCAAACGTCCACGTCAGGCTCATCACGAGCGGCACGCCGATGAGCAGCGCCGTGAAGGGCGTCCGGATGAGATCGACGGGCCGGAAGCCGCGTTGCTGGACGAACTTGAACAGGAAATACAGCGCCACCATCAGCAGCACCGTCAGCACGCCGCCCGTGAACGAGCTGGTGACATCGTTCGTGATGCTGCGGATTTGGATGACCTGCTGGAGCGGCCGGCCGGCCAGCGAGATCTCGATTTGCTCCGACTCCATCGGGGCCGCGAGCGTGCCGAGGTAGTCGTACAGCCCTTCCGTCGACCCGATGTTGGTCAGCGACCCGCTCGGGTAGAGGCGAACGACGAGCGTGGTGCTGTCGTCTGAAACGGGGATCGGCTTGGGGACGATGGCGCGGTAGGCCTCGTCGAAGTCGATTTCTTCCTCGGCCGGCTCGTCTTCGAACTCGTCGTCAAACTCATCATCGAAGTCGTCTTCGAGATCGAAAAAGAACGGGTTGGCGTCGAGCCGCGAGTCCTCGATCTGGTCGCGCAGGTAGGTTTCGAGCTGATCGAGCTCGGCGTCGGTCGCGAAGTAGAGCGCGTTGTTTTGCACGAACGAGACGTCCTTCTCGAACTCGGCCCGGGTGAAGTACGCCTCGCCGGCCTCGTTCTCCGACGCCAGCGCCTCGTCGATGAACTGCCGTGCCACACGCAGATTCTCCTCGTACGCCGGCCCCTCGACCACCACCTCGACGGCACTCTCGCCGCCAAACATCGCCTGCAAATCTTCCAACGCCTGCACGCTCGGGTACGACTCCGGCAGCAGCCGTGCGAAGTCGGTATCGATCCGCAGATTCAACGCCACCGTCAAACACCCCGCCGAAACCAACAGCGCCACCGCCAGCACAATCAACGGCCGGCGGACGGCGAAGCGGAAGAAGGGGAGGAGCGGCATGAGAGTGGAAGAGGTGTCGGGTGGAGGGGTAGACGTGTAGCAGGTGAAATGGGAAAAGGGAAGCTAGCTAGAAAAAGGGCAAGCCGGCGGGAAAAGAGAGTGAGATTGCACAAAACCCCTACCCACCAGCCCACCAACCAACCGGCCCACCGTTCTTACCCACCCAGTGCGACGATATCATCGAAATCTGCCTCGGCGGTGCCGTTGACGGTGTCGGCGTCGCTCCAGAGGGTGATGGCTTCGGCGTTGGCCGGCGGTTCCTTGCCGAAGAGCTGGCGGTAGTCGTCCACGACGTTCCGTTTCACCGTGCGCCACGAGCCGATGCCATCGTTTCCTGAGCTCACGACGAGCACTTTCAGCGATCCGTACTCCGCCACCGTCCCTACCGGCAGCGACTCGCTGTAGACATACTTGATGCTCTGCGGCCGGCCAAAGAACGAGTACCCGAACGTCACGTAGAGCGCCGCGCCAGAGTCGTTCGTTTTCGATTTGCGCTCGTCCGAGCCGGCGGGTAGTTCGCGCGCACGCCAGCGCCATTCGAGACTCGGGTAGTCTTCGAGGCTCCACTCCCGCGTGGCGGTCATCGGCAGCACGATCTTCTGCGCCTGCTTCTCGACCCGCGCCCGGACGAACTGATTGCCGCCCTCGTTTTGTACGACGAAGTACTCGTCCGGCGCCATGTGGCTCTTCTCCAAGGGCACGAGATTGCGCCCGCGCGTCTGGCTCCACCCCGTCGGGATGTCGTTCACCCGGTACGTCTCGAAGTCTTCCAGAACCAGCCGGCTCTGGGCCTCGACGTCTGAGGTTACGAGCAGGGTGAGCACGGTAAGCGCAGTAAGCATTGAGGCCACCGGCAGAACACGCAGTAGAACACGCATAGGAATTGGTTCGTTAAGCTGTTTTTCTTTGGGGCGGCGACCAGGAACGCCCGCAGGTCCCCGTGTACCTCGTGAGCAAAGCGAATGCCTCAGAACGAGCCGGACGGCGAAAAACGCGACGAAGGTTTGACGAAGACCTCCGGTTTTGCCCGGCGGATGGCCGCGCTGTTGGTCGGCGTTTTCGTTGTGTACGCCGGCCTCGTGGCCCCGCACGAAGGCGAGTTCTGGCCCTTCAGCATCTACCCCATGTTCTCGAAAGCCGGCGGAAGCTGGGCGAAAGTGGCTGTCCGCGAGGTCGACGCGTCTAGCTGGCCCAATTCGTACTCGTCTGAGTCCTACACCGTCGATCAGTTACCGGGCGTGCCCGTCGCGCTGGCCCCCGCCGGCATCGACTACAACGATGTCGCCAACTTCGTCGCCAAAACCGACGCCTGGACCCCCGAGCGCCAAGCCGATCTCCGCCGGCTCCTCGCGCCCGTGATCGAGACTGACCGCCGGCTGCTGGTCCTGCGCGTCCGGGGCGCGTTCGATGAAGACCGCCGGGTGGAGGTAGCCGCCGAACCCGTCGTGCTGGTCACCGCCACCGAAACGCAGGTGCTCCCATGAACCGCATCGCCCGCTGGGCCGCCGGCGAGCAGCCGGACGGTGCCCGCTTGCTGGAGTGGACGGTGGTGGCGTGGTGCGCGTGGTTCGCCGGCCAGTGGGCCGTGCAGATCGCCCCGGCCGCTGTGCTGACCGAGCCAGCCGGCCTCGCTCAGTACGTCGACCTCGCCCTGTTCACCCGCGGGGCATGGCCGATGCTCTGGGCCGGCGTGGCGTGGGCCGGCCTCGCGCTGGGGGTCTTCCGCAAGGGCCGATGGAGCTACGCCGTGGCCGTCGTGGCCCTGCACGTGCTCTACGTCGCCCGCTTTTCGTTCGGCAAGCTCCCCCACGGCTCCAACCTGACCGCGACGATCCTCGTCGGCTTGGCCGTGGCGGCAGTCGCGTTTCGGGAAGAAACCGAGCGCCGGCGGTTTGTGATGGCGTACGCGTTCGTGTTCGTCGGCCTCGGCTACGGCCTGGCGGCGGTGAGCAAACTCGTCGGCACCGGCTGGACCTGGCCCGACGGCCAGCACCTCTGGCTCTGGATCCACGAAAAAGGCATCGACCGCCTCTCCCGAGACGGCGCGTGGACGCCCTCCCTGCTTCAAGGGCTCGTCCTCGATTCCCGCCTAGCCGGCACGCTGATGCTCAGCATCGGCTGGCTCTCTGAGTGGATAGCGTTTTTACTTCCCGTCCGCCGGCTGCGCCTCCCGATCCTGCTCCTCCTCGCCGCCCTCCACCTCGGCGTCTACCCCATCCTCGGCATCAGCTTCCTCCCGAATCTATGCGTACTGGGGGTGCTGGTATTGAGCCGGGTGAAGTGGAGAGCCGGCGCGCCACAGAAAGTTTGACAGTGAGGTGTTATCTTGGCCAGAACGTGTAAGGCCGGATTTCCAGGGAATTAGGTTGCTTGGGATGCCGGCTAGTTTCTGGTTCTACCGCGCTACCGTTTTGCCCGAATGGCACAAGTCGAGATCCGAGTCTACCGTCAAGGCCCTCACTCTCCAGAGCGGGAACTCGTCGAGACGGTGATATCCGCTGTAGAATCCGAGAAGCGGCTCACGGCTGGGCGTGCCCGTCGGATTCTAGACCGGACGTTGCCCGTATTCGCCCGGTCGTTCGGGACTATCATGACACGGACCGACGAGGGGTGGGAGTCTTCGAGGACGGTGGAGCTGAGCGAGAAGTGCTCTTACCACTATAACTGGGAGTACGCTGTCGTCGTTGACCCGACCGCGCTGTAGAACCCGCGCTCGCAGGCCGACGCCGTGCTGTCTGGCTCAGCGCTCGCTGTGCTACCCCCGGTTGCTATCTTCGGCTGACCCTTTCCATCCCCGGCGCAGCTGAAGCGCCAATCCGTTACACGGCCTCTCGCCATCTCCTGCCCGATGCGAACCCTCGCTCTTCTTTTCGCGCTCAGCCCTGTCCTCGCGCTAGCGCAGACGTCGTCCGAAGCTGATTCCCTCCTCGCCCGCCAACTCTCGCTCCGTGTTGAGGCAGACCAAGCGGCGCGCGGGCTGATTACGCTCGCGTTGAGGCAAGGCCGCCAGCCCGACGCGGCCGACGGCGCGTTCGCCTTGACCATCGACTCGCTCAACACGGCTTGGCTCAAAGGCGTCGTCGCCGAGCGGGGGTGGCCGAAAGCGAGCGAGGTCGGGGAGCAGGGGGCTAGC
>JBCDHV010000056.1:0-12516 GCA_038749615.1 Bacteroidota bacterium | reverse complement strand
GTCTACGCCCCTGAGGCGCTTCCTCTGGGTCCGAGACGCGAACAGACGGCGTATCGCTGCCAGCTTACTCGAGACGGCGCGGCACCGTTCGAGGCCGTGATCCGGCGCGACGCCGTTGAGCTCGACGAGGCCGCCGGCACGTTCTCGATGCGGCTGGACGGGCCGGCCGTCGAAGCGCTGGAGCGCATGAGCGAGATCGACCTGCGGCTGGCGAGTGTGGCCTCACAGTCGCCCGACCTCAACGTGCCGGCTTTCATTATTGCTGATAGCGTGCTAGCAGAAGAACGGGCGCGCTGCTACGGGCTCGGCCGGCTGTGGCAGGAGCTTCAGGACGCGCTCACGGCCGAGGACCCCGATCCGGATCCAGACCAAACCGGCTACGCAGTCACGGTTCAGATTCGTACAGACAGCGAGGCGTATGACGCGGCGGGACTTCCGAGGACGCGGCGCGCGCGCAGCGACGGGAGCTTGTTCTACGAGGACGCCAACGTCACGCTTACGGATCTGCGTAGCGACCCTTCGACAACTGGCTTCAAACCACATTGGACGGGGCGAGACCTGTTTCGCTTTCTGGCGACCTACGCCGGCTGGACGATCTCAGCGACGTTTGCGCCGTGGCCATCGAGTCGCATTCTGCTCCGGGTGGGCTCGACCGAGCCGGCGAGCGCGTCGACACCGCTACCGGACGCCCAAGTCGAAACGCAAAACGGGCAGCCGGCGCTGAAACGTCGCAACCGAGACGCCTTCGCGCCAGGCTACGGACTTCGCTACGCAGGCCCCCACCCGGACTTCGAGAGCCTGAGCGCCCAGGGCGAGCGCGTCTACGGAGGCGCTCCGCAAGCTGCCCAAGCAGCAGGGCGCGGGATCCGCGTCTCGGGTGGCGAGACGGAGACCCCGCTCGGCGGCCTGCTCGAACTCAGCGCCTCGCTGCCTGGCTTCACCTCGCCCGCGGTGGCGACCTCGACCATTACCGCCGGTACCGGCGGTGAGGGCGGCTACGACGAGACCGTCCTGTTGGGTGTGCCGGTGCTCGACGGCTCGGGCGTCTACGTGATCGAGTTCGAGCCCGGCGCCACAGGGGACGCGCTGGCGGTCATTGCGCGCACGTCACCCGAATCAAGCACTGACTTCTACGCGGCCTACTTCGCCTCCGAGCTTGCTCAGTTGCAGCGCCTGCTCGGCGCGCCACTTGCCGAAGTCCAGGGCCGGTGCGCGAGCGCGTGGCCGTTTGCCTATGCCGGTGGTCTCGGCCAGCCGCTCTGCGGCGATCCCTCGCGCGGCGTGCGGGTTGCCGGTCAGCCCTACGTCTTCTCCAGCTTGGAGCAAGACGGCGACGCTGACCACTGGCGCTTCACGGCTGTGCGACCCCTCTTCGTGCCGGCGGCAGACCCACTCGACGCCGCCTACGTTGCTGCCACGGGACTTCGTGCCGAGTCGGAGAGCGACGGTGATTTCACGCGCTACCGGCTCTCCTGGCGCGCCAACGGCGGCTTTACGCGCCTGATGCCAGAGCGCTTCCGCGTCCAGTTCTCGGCCGACAGCGGGCAGACCTGGGGCTACTACGAAGCCGGCCAGGAAGCGGACGCCGACCCCAACGATTTCCAAGCAGACGCCTTCCAACTCACGGGCGAGACCGCGACTCAAGTCCGGATCAAGACCTCGGGTGGCATTCCCTTCATCCCGGAGGCCGGTGTGCGCTTCCGGGTTCGCGAGGAAGCCGGCCTTAGCGCCGGTTCGACAGGTGCAACGAGCTACGAGAGTGCCGGCACCTGGCTCACCATCGATCCAAATAGCTAATTCGCCAATGCGACCAACCCCCAACGCTCCCATCCTTGCTGGCCTGCGCTACGACCCCTGCTGCGGCGGGGGGCGTCTTGACGTGCGCGCCCTCGACCCGGAAGAAACCACCCCGACCTTCGAAGTCGGTGGCATGCCGACCTACCCCGCCTCCGGCCGGCGGTGGCGCTTAGCGTGGGCCTGCACGTTTGCGGCCACGACGATCTTTGAGACGGACCGGCTGCTAGAGACGCTGCGTGCGAGCACGCCCTTCGATTTTGCGCCCTACGGCACGATGTCCGTGCAGGTTGTCTGCCGGCAGCACCCAGCCGTCGGTCCGCAGTCGGCAAGCCTGGAAAGAGCCGTCTTGCAGTTTGAGCTCGCTACCGTCGAGACGTATTCGAGCCCCACCTGGATGGAGCCAGCCGTTGATCCAGACACCGGAGCCGTCACCGAGAGCGCGGCCGGCCCGAGTGGAGGTGGTACGCTCACGTTCACGATGACCGTCACCTGAGATGCCGACGCGTACCTTCACGTTTACGGGCAATTTTGACCGGGTCGTGCTCGACTTCGGCGACGGCTCCCCGGTGCTGGATCCGGCGCCAGCGTCCGTTGCGCACGAGTACGCGCAGGGCGGGCTCTACGTAGCCACGGCGACCGCCTACAAGACTGGCTTCCTGCCGAAGGTGCTGGTCGAAGCCGTCGATCTGCTTGCCGGCAGTGGGGGAGGAGGGGTCCCGAGCGTCGTGGCCTCCTTTACCCGTCAGACATCCGGACTGACGGTCACCGTCACCGACACGTCGACCGGTGCGAGCGCGTGGGTCTGGGACTGGGGCGATGGGAGCCAGTCGACAGGCCAAGTGCCCGGGCCACACACGTACGCGAGCGCCGGCACCTACACGGTTCGGCTCACCATCAACGGCGGTGCGGATTCGATCACCAAGGGCGTCACGGTATCGACGGGGCACGCTGGCAATACAACGACGGTGGATTTCACGGGCTACACGGGCGCAATCATCTGTCCGGAAGCCGGCTGGGAGGCGCAGCTCTTTCAAAACAATGTCGGTGGGAGCGGCCCAGGCATCATCAACTTCAACATCGACACCGCGGTCGACCAAGTTGCCCGCACGGTTGTCGCTCGCATTCCCTGGGGCTGGTGGGAGCCGACGCGCGGGAGCGTGCGTCTGGACTGGCTCCAGGCGCTCGTCGACAAATGCACGCGGCCCACCGACCGGATTCTGCTGCGCATCTACGTCGACCAGGTGGCCACGCCTGCGCCAGCGTGGCTCTTCAGTGCGCCCTACAACGCGAATTCTTTCCTCTCGGGCGATCAGAGCTTCCGCGTGCCCGATCACGGCGACGCTACCGTGCTGGCTGAATACCTCCGCTCGGTCCGGCTCGCGCTCGACTGGTTCGCCGCCACGCCCGCGCGGGCCCGGCTTCTGAGCCGCGTCGAGATCGGTGCGGGCTTCTCGGGCGAGTGGACCTACGCCGGCAACTCGGTCGTCGGTGGGCTGCCCTCGATGGAAGACCACTGGGACGGCGGCGCGCCGGGCGCGCTCCAGGAAGTCGACCACGAAGACTGGGCCGATCAGTACCTCGCGATGCTTGCCTCGTACCCAGCGCTCTCGCATGTGGTGCCGTCCGCGCGCTCGATGCAGAACAACATCGACATGCAGTACCTCGCGCAGGCCGGCTACCAGCTCGGTGCTGACTGCGTCGTGTTCACCTTCTGGATGGACTCGCAGTATCCGCGTGGGCTTGATGTCTGCTGGCCGTGGGCCGGGCGCGCCTTCGACAGCTACGAAGCGTGCAGCGGCATGAACGCGTGGGCGAATAGCTCGTCGACGCGCCAGACGAGCGGGGATCCGGTGGGCTCGATTCTACCGGACTTGGAGAAGATCGTCGGGCTGCGCGACTGGTCAGAAGTCGGAGGGAGCAATGCCGGCCCGTTCCGTGCCGGCGGCCGCAGATTCGATCCGTCGACGTGGAGCCTGAATGCGACCGCCGAGCCCGTCGGTGTCTGGCTCATGACGCGGATCGGCTACGGCTACTACCCCAAGCAGATCACCTATTCGGCACCTAGCGGCGGGCCGGTCACGGTTGATCTGAGCTTTCAGAACAACCGGAGCGCGCCGGCTGGCCGCGACCTCACCGTGCGGCTGCGTCACGGCTCGAACGTGAGTGCCGGCGCTACGCTCGGCGAGCTTGCCTCGTGGGACGGAGCCAACGTGGCCAGCAGCGGCGGCGTGGCGAGCCGGACGCTCACGCTCCAAGTGCAGCCCGACGGCACGGCGGACCTCGAAGTGCGACTCGAAAGCTATGACGGCACCCCGTGCGAATTAGCGCTGGACCCGAGCCTCAAAACCACCGACGGCTATTACCGCTTGGTACAAAACCTAACCCCAGGACAATGAGCGCGCTCTACACGCCCACACCGACTGGTACGCCAACGACCGCCTGTGACGGCGGTACAGATCTCAGCCAACTCCCGGGCGCCACCGAGGCCGGCCGCAGTCTTTCATCGAACAAGCGCTTCGAAGGCCCACGCCGGCTGCTCGCTGCGCAAGCTGAGGTCGTGACGGGGCTGATCAACGACGAGCCGATCGAGATCTTTGATCGCCGGCCCTACCGCTTCGTCTACCGCAAGAACTCCGCGCTGCCGCTCTCGCCGTGGGTGCTGCCGGCCAAGGGCGGCCGGCTCGTCTACACCGGCGACGTACTCGACTTCACGCTCGTCCACGAGGACCTCGCGAAATCCGAGACGGACCGCACGCAGCTTGAGCTAGGCGACGAGCTCTCGGTAGCCTTCACGGCCTCCAGACTACTGGGCAAACCGGTCCGCTTCGACGGCAAGCCCGTCAAGTGTTCGCTCACGCTCGACATCGGCAGCGTCCCAGAGCCGGACTGGAACAACACCTACCTGCTGCTCAGCGGCACGGCTCGCCTCGAGTGCCGAGGGACAGAGGGCGCGCCGCAGTTGCTTCCTGAGAGCGCCGTCCCTGGCGTCGCCGTCTCTGCCGGCGTCTCGGTCGTCCAGGTCCCCGAGGCGCTCAAAACCGAGATCGATGCGGCTCTGGCGAGCAAGGGCACCTGCGGCCTGCTGCTTGCAAGCAACCAACTGGCGAGCCGAGACGAAACGGAGAAGGTCAAGCTTGGCGAGCTCTGGGAAGTCGACCGGACCTCGAGCTCGGGCAGCGATCACTTCGCGCACTTGAACGGGCTGACCGCGTTCGAGTACTCGGTCCCAGCCGGCGCGCGCGCCCGGGTCGTGACGCCAGCGGACTTTCGCTGGCGCACCGGAGCCGTCACCCACACGAGCGAGCAGGGCGAGGGGCTCTACCTGCGCAACGTCTTCCATCACACGATCGATTGGACGGCGCGCCGGTGCCGGCGCAAGTCGCTTGAACTGCACAACTGCTACGGCATCACCGGGCGCGTGCACGGACAAGGCAGCGACGAGACGGGGCTGGGCTACGTCCTCGCGCTCTCCGAGGCCTGCAACCAGATCCACATGCACGTCACGGGTTCTGCGCGGCATGCCTTCACCACCGGCGGCTACGCGGGCGACGGCGTACCGATTGGCTGGGAGATCACCGGAGACGCAACCGGCACCGGAAACTCGTCGGTCTTCGATCTGCACGCTGGCGCGGCCTCTGGCACCTTCCGCGGCTGCGTTGCGCGCAGCGACGCGAGCGTCAACCGGGTCGGCTTCGAAGCCGAAGGCGGCAAAATGCGCGTCGTCGGTGGCCGCGCGATCGGCTGCTACGATGCCGTCCGGACGCACCCCTACTACGAGAGCGAGTTGCTGCTCGTCGACGGGCTCGAAGCCCAGGGCGTGCGCAACAACCTGATCGATCCGGGTTTCGTGCGAACGCTCGTCGTTGGCGACGTAACGGAGATCAACTCTGAGCCGGTCTACAAATTTGCGCTTGATTCAGCGTGGCCCGTCCGGGAGTGGGCCTTCACCGGAGCGATCCACGCGCGCAACCGCGGGCTCGCCCGTCTCAGAGCCGACGGCACCGAGTTTAGCCAGAGCGCCTACGATCCTGAGACGCCCTACAACCTCGGCGACCGCGCCGAGCACGAGGGGGCGCGCTACATCTCGATGCGAGACGCCCACACCGGCCAGACGCCGAGCGAGGTGAGTGACTACTGGGCGCTCTGGAGCTGCCCCAAGCACATTTCGCTCACCGGATCCTCGGTCTGGGACCAGCCGGGCGGCGGCAAGGCCGTCGTGCTCGGCAGCCGCTCTCTCAAGTCGGTCACGCTCCGGCTCGACACGCGGAATTCGCGGCAGGTCATCGACATCGAGCAGGACCTGCATACGCTCTGCTTGATCGGCGGCACGATCGACTTTGCCAAGACGCTCATTCAGGTCTTTGGCGGCTGGCGCGTGCAGCACATCCTCCTGCTGGGCGTGCATGTCACCAATGCCGACGATCCGAACAACGCCAAGATTCTAGGTCTCTCCAGCGGCGCGCAGGTGGATATGCTGACGATGCTCAACTGCCGGGTAGGCAACCTACGCCGCATCGTCGACGGCGCAGCAACCGGCACGGGGGCGCTGCTGAACTACCGGATTGCAGGCTGCCAGTTTGCCGGCACCGTCTCGGACGCCTTTCGCGGGCAGAACGTGACGACCGCGCAGCCGCTGCAGGCCAGCTTCACCACGGAGAACCGCTTCGAGGTCGCACTCTAGAAGCCGCACCGACGACACCATGGCCGCACGCGGCATCATCAAACACGCGACCAGCGACACGCTCGGCAGCCCGCGCATCGAGACCTGGGAGTGGCTCATGGCGCTCTTTCTCGTCGTCCGGGGCGGCTTCATCTTGTTCGCCGGCACGCTGCATTCGAGCCCCGCCTACGCGCCCTTCCTCGTCGAGGGCGAAGCGTTCTGGGGCGTGGCGAGTTCGGCTACCGGACTGGCTTGGCTCGCGGCGCTCGTGGCCGAGTATGCCGGCGTGGCCAGTGGCAACCACACGCTCTGGCGGCGTGGACGTCGGGTGCGTCTCTGCTGCGTCGCGTGGGCGTTTCTGCTCATGTTCGTCTCGGCCGGCTACTTCATGACCGGCGCGTGGCGCTCGATGGCGTGGGTCGTCTGGGCGTTCTTGACGGTCTACGTGGGGCTCACGCTCTCGCGTCTCTGGCCCAACCAGGACCGCTATGCCTGAGCGAAACGTCTTGGAGTGGGTTGCCGGCGTCCTCGGTGCTGGCGGGTTTGCGTGGCTGGGTTCGCTCTTCAAGGGCTGGATTGACCGGCGCACGGCCTCAGATGCCAACGAGAGCAACCTCACGGTCAAACTGGTCGACGAGGCCGGGCAGGGCCGGGCGCAGCTGTGGACCCGAATTCAGTCCCTTGAAACCAGGCTCGACGAGATGGACCGACAGAAAGACGAGTGGATGCGCAGGGCCCTCGAAGCCGAGGCGCTGGCTAGGAGCGCAGTCGAACGCGCCGAGCGCGCAGAGCGGCAGGTCGAAGAGCTTCGGAGCCGGCTCGGTTAGACATTTATGACCCGAAAGGCACGAGGCGTTTCAGTTGCATCCGGCATTTTTGGAGTTCGTTCTCTATGTCCTCGATTGTCGAAGCGTAGTAAGGGCGAATTTCCGTTTCCGTCAACTGCCTATAGAGCCTGTACATGGCGGTGCAGCGTTCGCCGTATTGATCTTGGTATTCCAGGAAAAGCTTAGCGTTCGGGTCTGACGGACCCATATACAAATCGACGCCTAGTGATCCATCTGGCAGATCGTACAAATCTCGGTAAGTAAACGTCCGAGGGCTTGCGTAATAGATTGAAAGTGCGTCTCCAAAAATGAGTCGTATATCGCCAGGTAGGGCACATACGTATTCAGGTCGTTCCGCCTCAGTGAGCAGCAAAGAAATTCTAGCTACAGAACGACGGGCCTGTAACAGCCGTGTTTCGAGTGTTGCGATTCTAGTTTCGAGCCGGCTGCGCTCCATTTCCGAGACCTGCATTCGCAAGGCTTTGGATTGTGCTGTGAATTCGCCTCTCGCAAGCTTGAATTCGCTGATCTGGTACCAGAGAGTAACGATCAGAGCCACGAGCGCAAGTCCAGAGAACACGGCTTCGAGGCTTATAAGATTAGCCCAGAACTCGCGCTCATTGAAGGGAGACACCTTCACAATCATGACGCCGTACAGGACGCTGATCGGCAAAACAACTAAAACAATTAGGGCCAGTGCCATCTTCAAGGGCTCAGCAAGCCCTTCAGTCTCTTCGGCCTCCTCGTTTGAAGAGGGTGGATCTGGCTCGCGCCCGGACATCGGGTTCGGGTCTTGCCAGGGCACAGAGTCCGCTATCACGTACCTTATAGGGAAGAACAGACCTGCCTCGATCCGTAAATCATGATCGTCAAAGTACGGATTGAGCGGTTCGCCTGGTTCAGGCAGTTTTCGACGATTACGCCTTGAGTTTTCTAGATGACTCGTTGCGTCCCAAACGCGCTGACGCCCGTCATCAAGCGTGATCAGCACTTGGTGATCAGGCAGTTCTTCAACAGCAGTGATTCTTGCCCTAGTCGGATCAAACCCTGAATTCATTGTGGGTCATCATTAGGTTGGCGGCCGTTGCCTCGACACTCTGAACCCAACCGCCAGGGCGAGATCAAGCACAGAAAAGCCATCGAGCCGGCGCGGGCGAACCACGCTTCGGGATCTGGGAGGTAAAAAGACGTGATCACCTCTGGTTGAACACATGTAGTGCTACCGTGGGACCGTCAAGATGTCAACGGGTTCGAACTTTTTGGTCGGCCAAAAAGCACATCTGGAGCGAAGCACTGGTATGAGGGTCAGTTGCGGCACACCCACAAGGCAGCTAAAGCCTCGATTTGATGGCTCAGCCGTCGCACGTCCAAAAAACATAGAGACTCCTCGCTCAAAAAATCATGTGGCGGGGCAGGAAGGGTAAAGTGCCACCAAGTCCGCCGGATACGCCGGCAAACTAGTTTGGTGCGAGCGCTGGCTTGCAGATGTCTGGCGCAAGCCCGGTTTATATACGAAGTGATGAGACTAAATCGTTGACGGAAGTAAGGAGCTGGTCAGGGCCTTGATACGACTATGTCAACCCAAACGCTACGCCGTCATGATCAAAACGACTATTTTGAACGCTAGGACGAACGATATCATGGAAAGAGATATGCGTTTTAGCAGTGTACCTGTCACAGGACAGTTCATCACATGGACCGATGGCGCGTGGGACGATGTATGGGTAGTCGTTTCAGTTCAGCACGTGCAAGACAGAATGAATCCTCGGCAGTTTTTGACGCATGTCTACGTCAAGGATGTAGACGAAAACGAAACAGGATGGCCAGGAAGTGGGCCCGTCTTCAACTCGCTGCGCTCCTAGCAAAAACAAGTCTCAGGCAGCCCGCCGGCGATTCAGCCCCGCGATATCGCCGACCGTGCGCCCGTCGCTCGCCCAATCCGTATCGCGTTCGACGACGATCGTGCCGAAGGCCGGCACCAGTCGAGAAAACTCTGCCAGTTCGTCAAGGCTGACATATCCAAGCTCGGGCCATCCGAGATCGCACCAGCCGTAGGCTCGGCCGTTTTCGTAGACTTCGCTGAGCAGCCAGCAGCAGCGCGAGAGGGGGACGAAGAGACGCACGACGGGCACGTGGTCAGGCTCAGGCAAACCGGCACGCTGCGCAACGCGAGTTGCTTCGTTGTTGGCCCGAAGCTGCTCGTACTGGGCGTCTGTGAAAAAACGCCGTCCGCCTCGGTTGGTGATCGTTCGGTAGTTCATGGTCCTCTCGCTTTATTTTTGGCGGGAGCCAATTGAGCGCCAGTAACAGGCGCAGTTGGCTCCCGCCAGTTGAAGCGCCGCGGAGACGGCGCGGTTTGGCGATTACGCAGCAAGGCGGGCAGCCGGCACGCTCTGAAGTCTTGCCGGAGCAGCGACGCCAGACTGGAACGTGAGCGCGAAGTTGACGCCGACGAATCTGCGCGTGCCGTCCTCAGCCTCCGGGCTGCCAGTCTGTTGCAAGGCAACTCCGCGAACTGAGCCGCGCGGCAGTTGGAGCAGCCACCCGTCGTATTTCTGATCGACGAGGCCGAGCGGTTCACCTCCGTGCAGCACGACGTGCCGGCCATCCCAACAGCGAACGATTTCGAGCGCGTCGCCAGCGGTCACGTTCATCGCTGCGTCCTGGTAGTCGGAGATGCCTCTGACCTTGGTAGGAATAGCGATCTTCGGCGTGCCGAGTTGCAGAGCTACGCGCACCGAGTCGGCGGCTTTCCGCTCAATGGTTGCCCGGCGCTGCCGGCTGTGCTGAGCGGCAAACGAGGCCCAGTTTTCGGCTTGCGTTTCGAGGCTGCGGAGCCGCCTGAAAAGGTTGCGCAGTGCCTGCGCGAAAACTGCGTGGTAGGAGCCGGCGAACTCGCTGCGGCGGGCGGCTTGGTGGGCAAGGGAGAAAATGAGCTTGTTCATGTCCGTGTGATCGTGGGTGATGGCCCCGTCGGGCCGTGTGTTTGACTACATTCATAATGTACCTTATTTTAGGTTCAAAAGCAAGTAAAAAGAACCTTTTTTTAGGTACTAAATATGCCTGTCAAACGAGTGCAGACCATAGGACCAGGCGAGCTGGGCAGCCGGCTCAAACAGGCCAGAGAGGACGCCGGCCTGACGCAACAGGAAGCAGTCGATTTGCTCAACCGTGTCCACGGCAAACGCTACAAGCGGGCCAACCTCGGCAATGCTGAACAGGGCGATCCCGCCAAGCGAAACGTGGCTGTGCTGGGGCTTCAAGCGCTCGGCTACGAGGTGGAGGAGCGCTACGCGGTAACGAAACGAAAAACGCCCCCGGCCGTCGCCGAGGGCGCGGCCCGCCAGGAGCGGGCGTAGTCAAACGTCACACGGACGATTGAGCCGGTGCCACTTCTTCAGTTGGGGACGGTTCCGGATCTAAGCCAGTCGGGAGATTCATGCTTGAGTTTTGGGAGAGAGTGTTTACAGCGGAGGCCCCCGCCGTTCTAGGGGTACTCGGGGTTGTGGTTGGCGCTCTACTCACAGCTGTTCTCGGCGGACTGACACAGCGTTTCTCTGACCGCCGGCAATTGCGCTTGCGGCTTTTGGAAAAGGGTTTGTCTAAACGAATTGATGCGCATGAACAGGTGATAGCGTTTGCACACTTGGTGTGCAGCATAGTCCCGCTAGAGGATTTCGACGATTCTGGAGAGCTTGAGCGATACCCGACGTTCATGCATACCAGAGATGCTCTGGACAATCTGATGGGGGAACTCCACGAGATCAGTTCATTCGGTACGTTGTGGCTGACGCCGGAGTCGCTGCGTGAGATCAACTATGCCCAAGACTACCTGTTAAACGTCCTCTTGTATCTGAAGCGAAACCCTGAAGCATCTCCGCCTGAAGTGGGAGTGATTGTACGTCAGGATTTTGTTGATCTTGCCGGCGGGATAATCCGCTCCACGCATCCCTTTTTTCGAGGTGAGATCCGCCGACTGGGTATGAAACGGCGCACGAAGAAGCACAAGTACCCCAGGCACAAAACCGAAGCGAGGTTGGCCGCGACAGCCTTACACCAATTGCTTGTGTCTAACGAGACGTCGGGTAAACCTGGAGCTGCTAGGTGAAAGAAGCGGACTTGGCTTACGCCTCCAGCGCGGCTACAGAGAGCCGACCGTGAAGCCACGCGATCGCGAGCATGAGTGCCGGCTTGGGGTTCTCCCGTAGTCTTGAGGCCACCTTCGACCCACGCACGCCGAGCAGCCGGCCAGCGTGCTGCCGGCTCACGATCAGCTCATCCCACATCTGTAGCGCTTCGGCCGGCGTGATTTCGCCGGCACGCCCGAGTCCAACCTTTGCGATCTGGCGCAACGCGAAGCCAAGAATCGGGGTCGGTTCTTCGCGCGTGAGACGAGCGAAATGGCGAATGGAAAGCGAGAGGGCTTCGGCAAGTTCAGCAGTACTGACAGGCCGGCCGTGTTTGCTTGCGACCGCGTCCCTGAGGCGAAGGTATTCGGGATGCGCATTTCTGTGCGGCTGGATCTCGGTCGAGGTCCGCGTCGAGCTGGAGGTCATCGGTCGGAGCAAGTGGGGGAGGGCGCCGTTTCCGCCTGCAGAAGGGACGGCGTAGGGAGGGTCCGAAACCGCGCCAGCTGGTCTGAAGACCAGCCCGTTGGCTCTACTCGGCCCGACGCAGCGCTGCCGGTCGTCACGCAAGTGATATACCCGGCGAAGAGAAAATAACGTTGCCCAAATGTTGCCCGCAAAGTCCGGCAGATCCGGTAGCTGGCTGCCGGACTTGGTCACCAGGCTAGCGCCATGACTGCCCGTTTTCCCGTTGGCAGGCCTACGATTCGGGGATATATCTAGAGTTAGAGGAATGCGGCTCAGAGTCGACTAATCTACCGATTCTGTACCGGATAGATATAGACCGGTCTATTGATGTGTAACTGGCTGGGCTCTTAACATTTGGGTGTAGAATCGGGAAATCTGCCTTGTCTGATGGCTTCCTCAAATGGAGGTCTTTTCGATTCCGACGGTGCGGATTTCCAAGAATAACTTCTTCGCCGGCGCTCTTGCCCCTCTGCCGGCTTTTGCTCACGAATCATTTCTGCATGCTCAAGCAACTCGTTCTTTCGAATCTATCGACGCTTTTGGTATACGGAACCGCCCTGGCTGTGATCGCCTACCTCTTCGCGTGACACCTCACTCCTCATCGCGTGACGTTCTCTCGCTTCTCTCCTTGAGCCCT
>JBCDHV010000055.1:0-12541 GCA_038749615.1 Bacteroidota bacterium | reverse complement strand
TGCAGTTGGCCCGGCGAAAGGCCCAGTTCCGCGAGGCGAGCGTTGTCATATTCCACAAAGACCCGCTCCGGCTGCGTCCCGTGGATGTCGACTTTCGCTACGTCCTCGATCTTCAGGAGTTCGTTGCGGACTTGGTCTGCCGCGTCTTCGAGCTCCCGGTATGAGAATCCGTCGGCGGTGAGCGTTAGGAGCGTTCCGAATACATCTCCGAACTCATCGTTTACGTTTGACCTGAGGCCATCTGGGAGGTCTGCCGCCGCATTCTCCACCTTGCGGCGGATCCGATCGAAGACGGGTTGCAGGTCTTGCACCTCATCTTTGAGTGTGACGGTGATGATGGAGAGGTTGGTGCGGGATTGACTGACGATATTGTCAACCTCTGGGATCTCCTGGATCCGGGCTTCCAGCTTGTCCGTGACGAGTTCTTCGACACGCTCGGGACTTGCGCCCGGAAAGGGGGTAATTACGGTGGCCACACGGATCAGAAAGCCCGGATCCTCTGCGCGAGGAAGGCTGAGGTAGGACTGGATGCCGAGAAGGAGCACCACCACGAGGGCCACGGCCGTGACAACCTGTTTCTCGATAGCGTAGCGCGTAAGGTCCATGAGCGACAGCTGAGCAGGTTGGAGAAGGGTGGAGAGCAGACGGAGCTAAGGGACAGAATTTAGTTGGCAGTGCGTCCGAGTAGCGTCACGCGTTGGCCGTCGGCCAGCACACTGACGCCGGCCGTAGCTACGAGTGAGCCTGCTTCGACGCCGGATAAGATCTCGACGCCGTCGGCTGCAAACTGGCCAGTCTCCACGGACCGCCGGCGCGCAACAGCTACGCCATCCTCCTGGCGTTCCAATACATAGGCGTAGCGACCCGAGCGGTCTTCAGCAACGGCTTCGAGCGGAACGATCACGTGGTCACTCGACGCTGCCGTTTGCTGGAATCCAAGTGTGACCTCGGCAGCCATGCCGGGCCGCACGGTACCTGTGTCTCCCGTGAGCCGGACCGTGAGCGGAAAGGTCGTGGCGTTGGCCGTCGCCGCGACTCCGATCTCGGCAATCGTTGCTTCGATGTCTGTGGCACCGAGCGCACTCACCCGAACCGATGCCTCGGTGCCTGGCCGCACACGCCCGATCAACCCTTCAGGCACAGCCACTTGCACTTCGGGCTGGCTTCCGCCTGTAAGAACGAACGCCGTCTGGCCGATGCCGGCCTGTTCACCGGCTTCGATCAGCACCGAAGCTACGGATCCAGATACAGGTGCGGTGATTCGCGTGAACGAGACCTGCCGCTGAGCCGCTTCGACCTGGGCCTCGGCCGAGCGGACCTGGGCCTCGGCGGATTTGAACTGTGCCCGTGCTGCGTCCAAGTCTCCGAGTGAAGCGGCTTGATTGGCGTAGAGCTCTTGCGTACGGTCGTACGCGGCCTCCGCGTTTCGGAGTTGGGCGACGGCCTGCGCTCTGTTGGCCTCCGCCTGGCGCTGTTGGATCACGTAATCTGTGGCGTCGAGTCTGGCCAGGGTCTGCCCACGGCGCACGGGGGCACCAACCTCTACAGAAACCGCTTCAATGGTCCCCGAAACGCGAGCGCTCAATTGGACCTGGGTGCCGGCCTGCACCACGCCGGCGAATGTGCGTGTCTGCTCACTGTTGCCGGTGACAGCCTCGGCATAGCGCACTGGCCGCAGCACCTCCTCAACCTCAGGCTCTTCACTTCCGCAGCTGGAAGTCACTAAGGCCAGTCCGATAGAAAGCACAGACAACGATCTTCTGGAGAGACGCATGGACATGACAGCTAAGTGGGTTGGGCCGGCGGTAGCAGGGCAGGGGACTAACGGGGCGAAGTAGGGCGAAGAGCTTCCAGAATGCGCGCCTCGAAGGCTTCCTGTTCGGCGGGCGTCATCAGGGCTTCGATGCGGCCGACGGCCCGCTCTACACGCTTCACGTCGATGAGGTAATCGTAAATCGCGTTCGTCACCCCGACCTCTGCCTGTTGAAGCGTGTTCTGTGCCTCCAAGAGTGGCGTTACCTCCACGGCTCCCGCGGCATAGGAGCCGGTAACGATGTCGAGAGACTGCCGGGCGACCTCTGCTGCGCGCCGGGCCTCCTGCACCGAGGCAAAAGACGCCGCCGAAAACTGCATCTGGGTTCGCACATTCTGCTCAATTTGCTGTTCGAGCAGGTCGAGTTGTAACTGAACTTGTGCGACTTCCGCAGAGACGCGGTCGCGTGTGGCGAGCCGGCCTCCGCCTTCGAAGAGAGGGAACGTCAGGTTCAAGCCGACGGTCCAGAATGGATTCGGGGGCTCGGGAGCCATTGGGCCCAAGTCTGAACCCGCCCCACCTTCGTAGATCGATAGATCGACCTGACCGAAGGCGGCAAGGGTGGGGAGGATGAACGCTCGGCGAGCGGCCTGCTCAGCACGTTCCTGCGCTCGAATGCTTGCCCGAAGTGCCTGTACGTTGGGCTCCGTCTCGAAAGCTGCTTGTACCATGGCGTCTCGCACGCGCCCAAAGCTGCGCGGGTCGACGATGACCGCGGCTAGGCGGCTTGTTGCCTCAACCAATTCCGGATCATCCGGCCGGACGATTTCGGTGGCGGTGAATGGGGCTTCGAGCGGGCGGTTGAGTACTTGGTTGAAGGCGAGCCGGGCGGCTTGGCGCTGAGCGTAGGCGTCGATGAGATCAGTGCGCCGGCTGGCAAGTTCGGAGCGAAGCCGCAAGCCTTCGGCAACGCCCGAGGTTCCGATGGCCTCTCGCTGGTCCGCAAATTCTAGGCTCTGGCGGGTAAGGCGCAGGTTATTCCGCTGCACCTGAACGAGCGCTTCGGCGCGTAGGACGTTGAGGTAGGTTTCCGCTGCGTCCAGCGCGATGTCGAGCCGGGCAGCCTCTCGGCTTTGTTCAGTGGCATCGAAAAGGGCACCTTGAATGCCGACGTTGGCATTCACATCCTCAGAAAAAAGCACCTGGCTGAGTTCGAGCGTGCCAGCGACGTCTCGTTCGGGCTGTTGACCCTGTGAGATCTCCGACAGCCGGCTGTCGACGAGCAGACCCGTTGCGCTCACATTGAGTTGGGGCCGCCCGAGCGCTCGGGCCTCGCGGACCTGTGCCGCGCTGGCTGCAACGGCCGCATCTTGGATTGCCAGGGACCGGTTGGATGCGACGGCCCTCAGAATAGCGTCATCCAACGAGAAGGTCTCACCCGCCGGCTCCAGATCGTCGCCTACCAGTTCGGCTTCCAGGAGAAAACCAAGTGGAGGGTAAACATCCATCGCACGCGCTGTCCCCAGGTTCAGCACGAGTTGCTCCCCAACGATCAGACGGACGGGAAAAGTAGCCGGATCGTCGCCGAGAAGAATGCGCTCGACATACACCCCGACCCGGCGCGCGAGGCTTGACGTAAAATCGACGTTGAGCGATGCCATAAAGCCAAGCGCCACGGCCTCCGGCCCACCGTACGCAAAGGAAGGCAACTTGCGGTCGATCAGCGCTCGTGCGAGCTGGGCAAGCTCGTCGTCGGTGAAGCGCTCTTGCGGGGTAACGTAGACGCCATCCACATCATCCGGGAGTGCGTCGAGACTCTCTTCGATCGAAGAACCAATCCCTACCGCCGTCAGCCGGATGCCGGCAGCCTCACTTGCGGCCTGAAGCCGAGGCTCCAGGACGGGCAGCCCGTCCAACAGAGCCTGGTTGATGAGCAGCGCGATGTGTGAGACTGGTGTGATTGCCCGTAGCGTCTCCACGTCGCGGCTGAACGTAAACGGCACGGTGAGGTACGTCACGCCTGCCACACCGCTCGCTCCATCGCGCTCGGGCAGGCCCTGGAGTGCAGGATCCAGAACAATGGTTGCGATGACAGGATGGGGTGGGTCCGTCAGGCTGGCGGCAACCTGAGAGGTGAGCGGTCCAAGCGTCACCACGGCATCCACGTCCGGGTCGGCCATAACGCCGGCAATCTGCTGCTCGACGCCGGCAAGCGTATAGTCAGCTAGCACCGTCCTAAACTTAAGGTCAAACTGCCGCCCCGCTACCGCCTCGATTTCCGCCTGGACGAACGATGCTAGACGGTCTGATTGAACCCTCGGCCCATCGAAGACCAAGGCTACGCGTGCGTGTTCTAAATCGGAAGGATCTTCAACCGAAACGGGCCGAACCGTCTGGCCGGCAGCAAAAGATGTCAGGAATGCCACGGCCAGTAGGATGGCGAGAACATTGCGACGGCCAACCATGCGACGATGGGGTGGAGGAGAATGCGCACGGCTCATGTGAGCCCTGCCAATTGGTTCGATGGGCACGAGTTCGATAGGTACTGAGCCAAGAAGCGGTTCGGCCAAGCGTCGTACACCGCAGTCGAACCCAGACGACGTGGTGCGACAGGTGGAGGGGTGAGCGTGCGTGGGAGCTTCGGCGAACGAAAAAAGACAGCTCCGAAGAGGACCGTCGTGTGGTGCTGATCCTCGCTCACGGATACGATTATAAAGGTAGAGCTAAGACACGGTAGGGTCAAGATTGGAGATCAGGCTTGCCCCACCCGTAGGATCCTCTCTGGCGTTTTTGAAACGCGTTTGGTCGCTCAGCGCAAATCTGCCACGAGGGAGACCGTGTGCCGTAAACTCCTGGCCCCAATTGCCCGAGCTTAAACCCCTCGCCCATACCCTGTGATCGCCCCACTGAGTACATTTCTCACGCTCTGCCTCAAACTGCAACGCCGGCGTGTGAGTGACGATGAGACCTACCGCCGGCTCGAACGGGCCTGCCGGCTGTGGCCGCTTCCCACAAAGCGCCAAGCGGCCATCGATGCCGTGCGAGAACAATATGCGGCGGATGAGACGGCGTTCACGATGCAGGACTATGGGGCTGGTTCAAAGACCTCGAATGGCCAGCAGCGCGTGGTGGCCGAGGTGTACAAGACGGCCGCGTCTCGTCATGGTTGGGCGTTGTTTCTGCATGGCCTCGTACAAGCCTTCGGGTGCCGGCACGTGCTGGAACTCGGCACGAATCTCGGGATCGGGGCGCTGTATTTGGAAGAGGCACTCCCAGCAGAGGGTACGTTGACCACGCTGGAAGGCGATCCGACGCTCGCAAAGCGCGCCAAACGAGTCCTCGGCAAGCCCTCGGAGGTCATCGTCGGGGCATTCGATGCGGAGTTGCCGGCTGTGGTTGCGTCTCGGACATACGATTGGGTCTTTATCGACGGGCACCACGAAGCCGGTGCCGCCCTGCGCTACTTCGAAATGCTTCGACCGTCCCTTGCGCCGGGAGCCCTTGTTGTGTTCGACGACATCGAGCCCTGGGCGCGCACCGTGCGGCCGGCATGGACAACCCTATGCTCCACCGTTTCCCACCGTGCTGCCGTCGACTTCGTAAAGTTCGGCGTCCTGATCACCGACTAACCACACCCGACGCGGCCCGCAAACCAGCTGGCCGACTACCTAACCGGCCAACCGCCCAACTACCCAACCGACTGCAAGTGCCGGCCGAACTGCCGCATCACGATCAGGTGGGCAACGGCCTGGGTCGACCGATAAAAGCGCCAGGGGAGGCGGGGAGCAAAGTCGTGGATCGCGGCGATGAGATACTGCCCGTCCAGAACCTCGCGAAACTCCAGCCGGCCAACGTGGGGAGAGGATTTGTCCAGGAGTGCGCCGTCGGTCACGTAGAAGAGCGCGCGGTCCGCCGTGCTGCGGTCTGGTGAGTACGTGAGTACCAGGACGGGCTTCGGGTACGGGCGGACATAAAACGTGGCGACCTCCTCGTCGCCGCCCAGGTCTTCGACGTGGACGCGGATGAACGGGCCGGCCATGGTGGGCAACCACCGGAAATACTCGTTGGCGGCCCAGAACGCGGACCGGCCTGCCGGCAATTCGAGCCGCTGTACCGACCGGACCAGTCGGTTTTCCTTGATGATGGCGTCGTCCGGCGAGCGGAGTGTCTTCCGGGGATTCGGAAGGAGCAAATTGTCGTCCGTGATCGATTGCCTGAGGGATTCGACGAACGATAGCGCCTCGGGCTCCAACTCGTCCAGCAGCGGGTTGTCTTGAGCAACGAGATCGTGCCGCAAGCTATCGATGAGAGGCCCGGCCAAGTCCTGCGAACTGCCCGAGACCAGGCTGACCCACAGGGTGGACAGCGCCGGCGTGATGACCGGAACGCCGACCATCGGGCGGTCGAGGTCCATGACTTCGGCCGTTTGCTCCATCATCTGCCGGTACGTCATCACGTCCGGCCCGGCAATGTCGTAGGTCTTGCCGAAGCAGGCCGGGTTGCACAACACGTGATGAAACGCCCGCACGACGTCGACCAGCGCAATCGGCTGGGTAAGCGTGTTGGTCCACTTCGGCAACACCATCGCGGGGAGCCGGCGGACGAGGTTGACGAGGATCTTCAGCGAAGACCCCCCTGGCCCTACCACGAGGCCGGCGCGCAGCGTGGTCACGGGCACGTTGTGCGAGGCCAGCGTCAGCTCGACTTCGTACCGGCTTTGCAGGTGGGCAGAGAGCTCGCTCGTGTCTTCCGGTAGCAAGCCGCTGAGATACACGATTTGCTTGACGCCACAGCTTTCAGCGGCTCGCGCAAAGTTGTCGGCCAGGATCATGTCGAGATCCGAGAACGTCCCTTGCGTGAGCCGCGCCGACGGGAGCATCGAATGGACGAGGTAGATCGCGACGTCTACGCCTGTGAGGGCTTCTTCCAATTGAAGCAGTGAGAAGAGATCGCACTGCCTCCACGTCGTCTCCTCGTCCGGTAGCGACGCACGGGTAGGGGACCGAGTCAGCCCGATGATGTCGTAGTCCCCTTGCAACGCATCGCGTAGCGCCGATCCGATGAAACCAGTCGCGCCGGCGATAGCGAGTTTAGGGCGTACGGAGGCCTTGGGCATGGTCAGGACGTCGCAAGGTCAGGGCAGATCGCGGGTGGTGCCAGACGTGCCTTACCCAAATAGCGAGCGCAGAAAGGCGAAGACACGCACTTCTGCACCTGGGATGCCGAGCAGTTTTGCAACGAAGCCGGACTGAGCAGACGGGCCGGCGAGCGCCACCTTTCGGCCTTTGACACGGACCTCCACGTCTACGTCGGCGGCCTGCAAGCCGTTGAGCGCCATGGGGGTGTAACGGCCGGCAAGCCGTTGACTCCGAAACAGTTTCCACGCCGCGCCTGCACTCGGCACATCGGCGACAACTTGCCGGCCATTCCCCTGCACTCGAATGGGCGCACCGTCAACCTCGACGGTCAAGTCTGCGATCACATTGAGTGGCTGCATGTAAGACTAGTTCTGGTCGTCACGCGTGCGGACGCGGATCGTACCGTTCATTTTCCAGTGTGCGTGAGACGCATCGGTGCCCGTTCCGCTAGGAACGTGAAGGTCGAAGTTGTCGAACTCGTACGTGATTTCGGCACCGCGGCCCGTGAGCTTGTCATACAGCCCAATTGCAAGTTGCGGCCAGGTCTCGGTGTGGTTCTTTTCCTTGATTTCCATCCTGACGGAGAGAAGCGGGGAAGCAAAGGGATCGTGAACTTCTTGTACAGACAGAGCCCCTGATGTTCCGGCATAGCCGCGATAGCCCGGAGACCCGCTCTGTCGCGGCGCTCTCGGCGAACTACACGCTGATCAATACAGGCGTTTCGGTCTGGGACATCAGGTATTTCGAGAGGCTTCCCAGCCCGAAGTCAAAGAAATGCTTTTTGGCGTGCGCGCCGGCAACCACCAGGTCCGCGTCGGGAATAAAGTCGCTCTCCATCGCACGGATGATGTGCTCCGGCGTCCAGGCCGTTTCGAGGTTGGTGTAGCCGTACGCTGAGAGGTAGGCTTTGGCCGGTGCGAAGATGTCCTCCGCGTTTTCGATGCTATCGCAGGAGATGACCAGCTTGACGGCCGGGTTCACGAAAGCGGCTACCTGGGTGAATTCCCGGAGCGCGCGTTTGGAGGAAAGGCTGCCATCGTAGGCGATGACCACCCGCGTAGATTCCCCGAACGCTTTGAACTCACTCGGGACCAGGAGAACGGGCGCAATGGTCTTGCCCACGACGTGGGTCTCGACCTTGTCGTCCATGAGGCTCGTTTCGAACGAGAAGAACGTCTCCAGACCCAAGACCAGGAGGTCGTAGAAGGCAGAATGTTCGATGATCTGTTCCGCCGGCGATCCAGAGACCTCGCGTGTGTCGTGCTCGACACCCATCTCTTCGAGGTGCGATGCGCACGTCTTCATGAGTGCCTGAAGTTGTTGATGGGCGTCCTGCTCCCGGCGTTGCTCGGCTCTTTTTGCGTAGGCGTAAGCTCCGGGGGAGACCGGGCCGGCACCAATCCCCGGGAGGTCGAGGATCGCCAGACCCGTCACTGTGGCATCGTGGGATTGCGCGAGTTGCCCGGCGTGTTTGTAGGCTGAGACGGTATATCCGGACGGGTCGAGCGGAACGAGGATGCGGCGGACCATGAGGAAGGGGCAAAAAGGGTGAAGTGAAAGCTGGTCAGGAGACCGCGTTTTGATACGCAAGATATAAGGCTTGCGTGCCTTTTCGCGAAAGGCCTCGTTCCGCTAGGTGTGCATAGAGCTTCCGGGCGGCATCCAGACCGGGGGTCATGAGGCCGGCTCGGCTGGCCTCGTCCGCAGCGATGCGCATGTCCTTGATGAAGTGCTCGACGAAGAAGCCAGGCTCGAAGTCGTTTCTCAGGATGCGCGGAGCGAGGTGATCGAGCGTCCAGGAGCCGGCAGCACCGCTAGAGATCGACTGAAGCACGACGTGCGGGTCCAGCCCTTGGGCATCAGCGTAGAGCAGGGCCTCGCACACGCCCATCATCGTACTCGCGATGGCAATTTGGTTGCACATCTTGGTGTGCTGCCCAGCGCCGGCCTCACCCTGATACACGATGTTGGTCCCGACCAGCCGCAGGAGAGGGGAGACGCGCTCAAATGCTGGGGCCGGGCCGCCACACATGATCGACAGCGAGCCATTGCGCGCGCCCACATCGCCACCGGAGACGGGCGCATCGAGGACATCGATGCCGGCAGCCCGGCCCGCTCGGTCAAGTTCGACTGCCAGGGCAGGAGAGGATGTGGTAAAATCGCAGCAGATCGCTCCACGCTGCGCCGACTGAAGAATGCCCGCCGAACCGAGGTAGACCTCGCGCACATCGGCCGGCAGGCCCACCATCGTGAACACGACTTCAGCATTTCGGGCAGCTTCGGCAGGGTGCTCAGCCCATTGAGCACCGGCCCTGAGCAGCGGTTCGGCCTTGGCCCGCGTCCGGGTAAAGACGGTCAGCTCATGGCCGGCATTCAGCATGCGCCCAGCCATGGGGCCGCCCATAACTCCTAGGCCAATGAAGGATAAACGCATTCAGGTGGACGGTTGGCTCGCGTTGCGAGCGTGGCGCGTGAACAAGTAGCGAGTTGCAGGTGGCCGGCGGCACGACCACGGATCCGAGAAGGGTAGAGCCACCCACAACCTGCTGCCCGTCTACCTGCCACGTGAGCGAAGCGAACACCCCAGGCATCAAGGGAAAATCCCCATCGTCTCGTACATGACGCTGATCTTGCGGATGGCGTTGATAAACGCCCCCGTCCTGAGATCGACATCGTTGCGGAGCGTCTCCTCACGGATCTGGTTGTAGCTGTCGATCATCGTTTCTTCGAGGCCTGAATTGACCAGGTCGAGTTCACTTGCGCCTCGGGAGATACGCTGCAGATCATCGTCTCCGATGTGGCGGCCGGTCATCGTCTCGACCATGTGCAGAATCTCGGTGTTGGAACGCTCATCGAACCGGCGGTTCATCCGGCCGAAGCGGACATGCGAGAGATTCTTCAGCCACTCGAAGTACGAGACCGTAACCCCGCCGGCGTTCAGGTACATGTCGGGCAGGATCATCACGCCGCGCTTCGCGAGTTTCTCGCTGGCCGAAGCCGTTACCGGGCCGTTGGCGGCCTCAGCGATGATCTTCGTACGGATGCGGTCCACGTTTGCGTCCGTGATCTGGCTTTCGAGTGCGGCCGGCACCAGGATGTCGCATTCGATTTCGAGGGCCTCGACGCTGTTGGGGTTGTCCGTAGCCCCCGGGTAGCCGAGAATCGAGCCGGTCGAGGTACGGTGCTCCATGACCTTCTCGATGTCGAGCCCGTTCTCGTCCATGATCGCGCCCTCATACTCGGCCAGCCCGATCAGTTTGGCTCCTCCTTCTTCGAGGAATTTTGCGGCATGATAGCCAACGTTCCCAAGGCCCTGAATAACGACGGTTTTGCCGGCTAGCCCTTTGGTTAGGCCCAGCTTCTTCATGTCCGCCTCGTGAGAACAGGCCTCGACGACGCCAAAGAAAACGCCTCGGCCCGTGGCTTCAGTCCGGCCTCGGATCCCGCCTTGGGGGAGCGGTTTACCCGTGACACAGCCGGAAGCATAGAGCGTGTCATTGGCAATGGAACTGTACGTGTCAACGATCCACGCCATCTCGCGCGCACCTGTGCCGTAATCCGGAGCCGGCACGTCAACCCCGGGCCCGATGAACGATTTCCGGTACAGCTCGAAGGCGTAGCGGCGCGTGATCCGCTCGAGCTCGCCGTCTGAGTAGTTTCGGGTGTCGATCTTGATGCCCCCTTTGGCCCCGCCGAACGGCACCTCGACGATGGCACACTTGTAGGTCATCAGAGCGGCAAGCGCCATGACTTCGTCTTCGTTGACGTTGCCGGCGTACCGGATCCCGCCTTTCGTAGGGAGTTTGTGGTGGCTATGCTCTGCCCGCCATGCATTGATGACCTCGATGGATCCATCGTCCCGTTTGAGTGGGAAGGCCATGTAGTAGACACTATTGCAGGCCTTGATCTGGTCTAGCAGCCCCTGTGGGTAATCGAGGTGGGAAGCCGCTTTGTCGAAATTGAGATTAACCTGCTGGAAAAATGGGACGTGGCTCATGAGGGCTGGAGCGGGTGGATCTGGAGAGAAGGAAGGGACCAAATATGGTGTTTGGGCCAAGTTAGTACGCCGTTGAGCCGTGAGTCAACGGGTTTCGGAAGCGGTTTCAAGGATTGTGGCCTGCCGGCGAAAATGTGACGCTTGCTGATCTGCAGGCGGCTGCGTGAGGTGCACACGCGTGCGAGTGGGCAACGGAGGCCGGTCAGATTCAGCAGCCAAGAGACGTTGAGATGAGGCAGGTGTACGTGCCTCACGAGACTTGCTCACCGGAATTTATCTTCGGATTTCGATCAGGAACTGTCATCGACGAAGCGATTTCCCCGTTCTGTTCGTACCTTGCAGGTGTAAAGAGGCAAGCCTGACCACTTCCTGAACCACATTGCGCGTCTGATAGAGAGCTACCAGCTTAGTGAACCCGTTGAAAGATGGTTGTGGCATCCAGAGCATCTGCGTGCCTGAATATCAGCCTTCTCCTTCATCAGCAGACCAACCCGTAGAGATGATTGCTGGACGCCTTTCGCGTACTCTGTGTGCGCTCGGCCTCGTGTGGAGCTTGTTCGTTCTCGACCTGCAGGCACAGGATTTTGCAAAGTATGGCTCATCGTTCCTCGAGTCGGGGGTGGGTGCCCGCGCCTTGGCCATGGGCGGTACGCATACGGCACTTGCCCGCGATGTGACGGCCGGCTATTGGAACGCTGCCGGCCTCTCGAATTTGCAGTACCCGCAAGCGGCCTACATGCATGACGAGCGGTTCGCCGGCATCGTCAAGTTCGATTACGGAAGCATCGCCTTCCCGATCAACAACCGGTCGACGTTTGGGATTGCCTTCATCCGGAGCGGGGTGGACGACATTCCGAATACGTGGAACGCATGGGATCCCATCCGCGATCAGCCTCTTCCGAACCCTGAGAACTACATCACGCGCTTCTCGGCTACGGACTACGCGTTCTACTTCAACTACGCCCGCGCCATGACCGAGACGTTCTCGCTGGGCGTTACGGGCAAGGTGATCCGCCGGTCGGTAGGCCGTTTCCAGCGCGGGTGGGGCTACAGCTTTGATCTCGCGGCACAGTACCAAGTCGGCCGCTTTCTCTTCGGTGCGAATATCCAGGACGCCACGACGATGCTCGTCTCTTGGAGCGTCAACGAGGACCGGCTTCGCCCGCTCGCCGAGGTCTTCGGTGACCAGATGCCGGAAGGTGGTACCGAACTCTACCACCCCGTTGCCAAACTCGGGACGGGCTACGTGTTGCCCATCGCAAACGACGGACTCACGAACCTCGTCCTCGGTGCCGACCTCGACCTACGGTTCGATGGCCGGCAAGCCTTTGCCCTCAACTCGGGTGACGTCTCGTTCCATCCTCGCCTCGGAACCGAACTCAACATCCGCAACATCCTGGCCCTGCGTGCCGGGGTTGGGCAGTTTGAGTTCTCCGAACTCGATGGCACCACGTTTACGCCCAGCGTCGGGGCTGGCCTGAACCTACGTCAGATCACGCTCGATTACGGTTTCGGCGACTTCTCAGGCACCACGTCTGATCTCGGTATGTCGCACCGGATCTCCTTGATGGTGACGCTCGAGCAGCCTCGCCTGAAGCGCGAGATCCGGTAGATGTCGCCTCATCTGCTGCGGACTTTCGCGACCGTGGTCCC
>JBCDHV010000054.1:0-12595 GCA_038749615.1 Bacteroidota bacterium | reverse complement strand
GCCGGCCACCATCGTCTGAGCAGGCACGTCGGCGGTGACACACGCGCCGGCCGCAACAACCGCATGCTCGCCGATCAGCAGCGCCCGGTCTGGAGTTCCGTTGATAATGCTGGCGCCCGTCCCGATGTACGCGCCGCGCCCGATGTGCACGTTCCCCGAGACGTTCACGCCCGGAGAAAGCGTCGCAAAGTCGCCAATCCGCACGTCGTGCCCAATCGTACACGCGAGATTGACGTGTACGTGCCGGCCGATCACAATATCGACGGTCAGAATGTTGCCGGCGCACAGCACCGTGCCCTCGCCACACTCGATGAACGTGGAGTGCTGAACGGACGGATGGATGATCGTCGGGAAGGAATAGCCCGCCTCGACGCCCCGGCCCACGAGTTCAGCACGCAAGGCCGGCCGGCCGACTGCCACCGCCAGTGCAGCACGGGGAAACCGCTCTCGGAACGCCTCCCACTGGTAGACAGGCCGCCCGTTGAGCGATACCTCAGCGGCCTGATCGGCCACGAACCCGAGCACTTCGAACTGATCTGGTAAGTCCGACAACAGCCACGCAACCTCCCGGCCAAATCCGCCGGCTCCGAACACGGCAATCGGGATACGGGTTGGGGGGGACATGGTGGGTAGGTAGGTGAGGCCGGTTTCCTGGCACGGGTTTCCTAGCACGGATTCTCTAACATAGGGCCTCGCCCCGAGGCTCACCACCCCCGGAATACTGGACCGCTCATCCGCCTCCGTTTCCGTTGTCCATGTCCGCTGTGATCATCCACCGGCCGGCTTCTTTCCGGAGCGTCAGGATGAACTTGCCGGCGTCCGGCCCTTCCGCCTGGCCTCGGTAGCCCCCAATCATGTAACCCACGTCGCCGCTGAGCTCGAGATGGTAGGCGTGGAGGTACAACGGTCCGCCGGAACCCGCATACGCCTCCGCAATCCGAGCCCGGCCACGCACAGGAGGCCGCCCGGGCCGCATGATAAAGCCGTCTTCAGTGAACAAGGCCGCCAGAGCCTCCGCATCGAACGCGCGCCAGCCCGTCTCGTAATCACGCAGCACACGGTCGAGGTCGCCCGGTAATTCGATGACGCGCAACGAATCTGTCGGTTGCGCCTGCACCGTGCCCCCCAGCAGGAGCCAAGAGAGAACGAGGGATGACAGCAGAAAGCGACAGCGGTGCATAGCTCTTGAAGATGCATTATGAATGATCGAAGCGGGATCTGAAATTGGAAGTCTCGCAGACGAATCACAACCCGGACCCGACCGCATGACATTTGACGAGGCCTGCACGTACCTCTTTACGCTCCCAACGTTTGGACGGAGCGACCCTGGCTCGTACAAACCGGGGCTTGCGCGCATCCGGCACTTGGCCCGCCGGCTCGGAAACCCACACCAGCGCTACCCGATCCTTCACGTCGCGGGCACCAACGGAAAGGGATCGACGGCCTCGATGATTGCGGCTATTGCGACGGCGGCCGGCCTGAAAACGGGCCTCCACACCTCCCCTCACCTCTTTTCGTTCGCGGAGCGTATGCGCGTGGACGGCGTGCCGGCAGACAAGGCATGGATCGCTGATGCGACGGCCCGTGTCCGGCCGGTCATCGACGAGATAGCGCCGAGCTTTTTCGAGGCCAGTACCGCCCTGGCCTTGCTCTACTTTGCAGAATCCGACGTGGATGTGGCCGTCGTGGAAGTCGGGCTAGGAGGCCGGCTGGATGCCACGAACATCGTAACGCCTCGCCTCAGCGTGATCACCAGCATCGGGCTAGACCATACCGACAAGTTGGGCAACACGCTCACGGCCGTCGCCGGCGAGAAGGCCGGCATCGTGAAACCTGGTGCCCCACTCGTCACGGGTGCGACGCAGCCCGAGGTCCTGACGGTTCTGCGCAATCACGCGGAGGCTGCCGGCGTGCCGTGCCACGAGGCCAGCACGGAAATCCAGCACTCTGCCCACCAGGCAGACGCTGCCGGCACGGCGTTCGATGCGGTATCGCCCGTGCGGTCCTATGCCGGGCTACGTGTGGGCCTCGCCGGCACGCACCAGGTATCGAACGCGCTCGTCGCCTTGCGGGCCGCGGAGCTAGCGCTGCCGGCTGCAGACGAGGCAGCTATCCGAACCGGACTCGCCAACGTCCGTCAGCTTGCCGGGCTCCGGATGCGCGCCGAGATCTTGCATGAGCGCCCGCTGATCGTTGGCGACGTGGCTCACAACCCGGACGGCCTGGACACCGCGCTTCGGTTCATGGCGAGCCAAGGAGCCGGCCCGCTAACCGTGGCCCTCGGCGTCATGGCCGACAAGAACGTCGAGGAAATGGCAACCCTACTCGCCCAGGCCAACGCAACCGTAATTCCCGTCCCCGTCGATTCCCCACGCGCCCTGCCCCCAGACGCACTGACTGCCCTCCTCGAAGCAGCCGGCGTTCCGGTCTTGCCTGCAAAGCCGGCCCTCGAAACCGTCGACGCCTTCAAGCACACAGCCTCACCAGATAACCGGCTGCTCATCACAGGATCGCACTATGTGCTCGCGCAGCTCGCGTAGCGGGTTGCCTGTTGCAGAGTAGCAGGTGATCAACTTTGAGATACAATCCGAAACCTGCCACCTGCTACACGAACGAAGTGGGCCATGCAACTTGCTACGCGAAGCCTGAGCGAAGCCACTTGCACGCCGCGCGGCGGATTCGGATATTCGAAACATCAAACCCAGGCAGGCATTTCAGTTGTCCGCCTCACGAGGCACCTACCTTCTCGCAGACACACAAGCCCTCCTCGTCTGCACAAGCATCCCCCCTCTCCCACTCCTACCCGACAGCGTGTTCTCCGACGCGCACGCCACTGAGTCTTACTGCTCACTTCAGATGGGCTCTCCGAACGTGCATGGATTCTGCCGGGACTGCATGGCCGTACTCGTTCTCGGATCAGAGAGGGTTCACCAACCACGCTGCCATCTCGCAGCACATAGCACATGAACATCGCATCCCTTCAGGACAAAAAAGTCGCTGAACTCCAGGTCATCGCCAAGGCGCTCAACATCACGGGATACTCCCAACTGCGCAAGCAAGACCTGATCTACCGCATCATCGACGCCGTCGCAGCTTCGGAAAGCGACGACGCGAAAGCCAAGCAAGAAAGCAGCTCCCAAGGCGGCGGGCGGTCCAAATCGAACCAGGACCGCGGCAACCGCAACGACCGGGGCAAACGCAACGACCGCCGCGGCCGGCGAGACGACCGCAACAACGACCGCGGTGATCGCAAAGAACGCAACGACCGCCGCGGCCGGCGAGACGACCGCAACAACGACCGCGGCGATCGCAAGGAGCGAAACGACCGCAACCGAGGCAAGCGCCGCGACGACCGTAACGACCGCAACCGCGACAGAAACGACCGCGGACGCCGCGACGACCGTAACGACCGCAACCGCGACAGAAACGACCGTGGACGCCGCGATGACCGCAACGACCGCAACCGCGACAGAAACGACCGCGGACGCCGCGACGACCGGCAACAAGACCGGCAACCGCGCCAGGAGCAGCGGCAGCAAACCGCCCCGCAGGCCCAAGAACAGCAACAACAACGTGCACCGAAGCAGCAGCGCCGGCGGGAGCGCCCACGGAAGCCGCTACCGGAGCACTACCCCGCCTACATGCGGGAGTATGACCCGAACAACACCGAGCTGGAGGGCATGATTCGCAAGATCGGCGTGCTCGAAGTCCTCCCAGACGGCTATGGATTCCTGCGCTCGGCCGAGTTCAACTACCTCCCCAGCCCAGACGATATCTACGTCTCGCCCTCGCAAATCAAGCGCTTCAGCCTGAAAGTCGGCGATACGGTGGATGGCGAGGTCCGGCCACCGAAGGAAGGCGAACGGTTCTTCGCGCTCATCCGCGTCAACACGATCAACGGCGTCGAGCCGGCTGAGTTGGCCGAGCGGACGGACTACGAGTTCCTCACCCCGCTCTACCCGAAAGACCACCTCAACCTCGAAACCACGCCCGACGACTACAGCACGCGGGTCATCGATCTCTTTGCACCGATTGGGAAAGGCCAGCGTGGCCTCATCGTCGCGCAGCCGAAGACCGGTAAGACGATCCTGTTGCAGAAGATCGCCAACGGCATTACGCGCAACCACCCGAAGGCTTACCTCATCATCCTGCTCATCGACGAGCGGCCGGAGGAAGTGACCGACATGCGCAACAACGTCCAAGGCGAGGTCATCGCGTCGACGTTCGATGAGCCGGCCGAACGGCACGTTGAAGTCGCGAAGATCGTGCTGGAGAAGTCGAAGCGGCTGGTCGAAGCCGGCCAGGAGGTCATCATCCTGCTCGACTCGATCACGCGTCTCGCGCGGGCGCACAACTCCGTCGCCCCGAGCACGGGCAAGACGCTCTCCGGTGGTATGGAAGCCGGCGCGCTGAAAGGCCCGAAGCAGTTCTTCGGTGCGGCCCGGAACGTCGAAAATGGCGGCTCGCTGACCATCATCGGTACGGCCCTGATCGACACGGGCAGCAAGATGGACGAGGTCATCTTCGAGGAGTTCAAGGGCACCGGTAACATGGAGCTCCAGCTCAACCGCGACCTCTCGAACCGCCGGATCTTCCCGGCTGTCGACCTCATCAAGTCGGGCACCCGGCGCGAGGAAATGCTGATCCCAGAAGCCAAACTCCGGCGCGTCTGGATCCTCCGCAGCCTCATCGCCGACATGACTCCCGTCGATGCCATGAAGTTCGTGCTCGACAAGATGCACGGCACCCGCAGCAACGAGGAGTTTTTGGTCGTCATGAATTCGTAACGACCGGTGGGTCGGTTGATGGGACGCTCGCGGTGCGAGCTGTGGCTGTGTGGCAGAGTGGCAGATGTGGCAGATCAACCCTGCCACATCTGCTACCCTGCCACACAGCCACAACGAGCAACACGAGCGTCCTAACCATCAACCAACAACCGCCACACCATCCGCGATGACGGAGAGTTCGATCTTGGGCTCCGTGATGGTGGCGACTTCGTCTTGGGACTGGCCAGATTCCTCAGCGTAGTGGCGCAGGACTTCGACATCGACCGTTGTCTGCTGGAGATCGCCCTGGAGCACGACTTCGCGGCCGGGCAGGTCCATCGGGACGAAGAACCCGTAGTCCCGGAACGTCACGCGGATGGGATCGCCCGAGCCGGCGTCTAGTGTTAGCCAGCAGCCTTTCTTCTGGCACACCTTGCGGACCGTGCCAGCCACGGTGACTTGTTCGCCCACGTACTGCTCAGGTACAGCAGAAATCGCTTCGAGCGGCATGGGCGAGCTGTAGTCGAAGTCGGCACCGTAGATGTCAGCGGCCGGCACAGCCGGCTCTTCGACCGGATCGAGGGGCGCGGGGCCTTCTGGAGCCGGCGGCTCGCAGGCGACCAAGCCAAAGGCAAGGACAAGAATGAGAACGCGAAGCATGGGATTCGTGGTGTAGAGCGTTGTCAATGGCCTAAAGAACCTGGGCAGGTGGTGGACTCGCTCAATCAACGTAGCTAGACCGATTTGGTGCCTTGGCCAGCCGGCGAAATCTCCATCCCACGGCCCAACCATCCACCGCCCAACTGCGCTACCGCCGGCGTCTCCTTCGGCGCGTGGATTTGATGCCGAGCACACCCAGCAGACCTCGCGTGACTTCGCGGGCGACGGTCCGGCCAATCTGCCGTGCCATCGTGCTGCCCATGACTTCTTCGAGCAGCGACTTTTCCGCCTTCCCAGAAGATCGCCGGCGAGGTTCCGGTAACTCGATGGGTTCTTCCGTAGCGGCTTCGGCGGCCTTGAGCTTGGCGTTCAGGATTTCGTAGGCGCTTTCCCGGTCTACATCCTCGTTGTAGTACGCCGCCAACTCGCTCTGCTTGACCACCGCGCTGATCTCCCGCTTGCTCAGAATGCCCATGCGCGATTGCGGGGCACAGAGCAGCGTGTGCACGAGCGGCGTCGGAATGCCTTTCTCGTTTAGCACCGTCACGGCCGCCTCTCCGATCCCCATGCTGGTGAGCAATTCGGCGGTGTCGTAGTACTCGGTAAGCGGGTAGTTCTCAGCGGCCTGTTTGATCTTCTTCCGGTCTTTTGCCGTGAAGGCCCGCAGCGCATGCTGGATCTTGAGGCCGAGTTGGCCGAGGACATCATCAGGAATGTCCGCCGGCGATTGGGTCACGAAGAACACGCCCACGCCTTTCGACCGAATGAGCCGGACAATCGCCTCGATCTGGTCGAGTAACGCTTTGGAGGCCTCTTCGAAGATCAAATGGGCCTCGTCGATGAACAGCACGAGGCGGGGCTTGTCGGCATCACCTTGCTCAGGGAGCGTGTTGTAGATCTCGGCGAGCAGGCACAGCATGAACGTCGAGAACAGCTTGGGCCGGTCTTGCACGTCGGTGAGGCGCAGAATCGAGATGATGCCCTTGTCGTCTTGGTTGGTGCGGACTAGATCGCTGACCTGGAACGAGAGCTCGCCGAAGAACTTGTCGCCGCCTTGCTGTTCGATCTCGATGATCCGGCGGAGAATTGCGCCTGTTGAAGCCGGCGAAATCGATCCATATTCGGCCTGGATCTCATCTTTACCCTCTTCCGTCGAGTAGCGGAGGAGCGCCTTGAAGTCCTTCAGGTCGAGCAGCGGTAACTCGCGGTCGTCTGCCACCTTGAAGAGCAGCGAGACGATCCCTGATTGCACCTCGTTCAGGCCGAGGATCTTCGAGAAGAGCACCGGCCCGAACTCAGACACCGTCGCCCGCAGCCGCACACCGGACTCGTCCGAGATCGACAGCAACTCGATGGGAAAGGCCGTCGGGTTGTGATCGACGCCGATCTTGGCGTGGCGCTCGTCGATTTTCGGATGGCCCTCACTCGGCTGCGCTAGGCCACTCAGGTCCCCCTTGATGTCCATGAGCAACACCGGCACGCCCTGCCAGGACAATTGCTCGGCGAACCCCTGGAGCGTCTTCGTCTTGCCCGTTCCCGTAGCGCCGGCGATCAAACCATGCCGGTTCAGCGTCTTCAGCGGGACGCGGACCAGCAGCCCCTCCTGAGATGCCCCATCGAGCATCGCCCCACCGAGGACAAAGGAAGGGCCTTTAAAGGTATAGCCGGCAGAAATGGTGTCAGAGAAACTCATCAGATAGGGATCGCAAGGAGCAAGGTGGTGGACGGAGGTAATGTCGGGGCAGCAAGCCTTGGTGGCAAGAGAACAGCTCTCGGAGACGCCAGCCGTGAAGCAGGACGCCTCCACCTTCACACGTCCTTTGTCATTCTCCCTCGGAACTGGCTGGAAACGTCTGCCGTAGATCGCATACTACTTGACATTACAAGTAATAACTAATTGATCCAACACCGACGACTGCCTTGATCCAGCATACGGATTCCTCCCGAGGCTTCGCGGCCCATCCTCGCTGCTCCCGCTTGCGCCGTTCAAGGCGAACGTACACGATCCGATGACCGAACTCTCTCCCTGGCCTTGGTACATAGCCGGCCCCTTGATCGGGCTGGTGGTCCCTTTCCTGCTCATCCTTGGCGGGAAGGTCTTCGGCATTTCAGCCAACTTACGCCACGCGTGTGCGGCGCTGCCGGTTCCAGACACGCACACCCCCGCCTTTCTCCGCTACGACTGGCAGCGCACCGGGCTATGGAATCTCGTCTTCGTGCTCGGAATCGCAATGGGCGGGTTTGTAGGCCTCAACATGCTCTCTGACACAACGCTCCCCATGGCGTTGGGCGCGAACACCACCTCGGCTCTGGAGGACCTGGGGATCACGGACTTGACCGGCTTCGTGCCGGCACAGCTCTTTTCCTGGCAAGGCCTCGCCTCTCCGGCGGGCCTCCTGCTGATCGTCGGTGGCGGCTTCCTGATCGGCTTTGGGGCCCGGTGGGCCGGCGGCTGTACGTCCGGCCACGCGATCTCCGGTCTCGCTGACCTGCAAGTGCCGTCGCTGGTAGCTGTCGCGGGTTTCTTCGCCGGCGGCCTCCTGGCCGTTCACATTCTCTTCCCGCTGCTGCTGTCCTAGCCGGCGCTTCGGTCTACTCTACCTGTGATTGTTTCGGTTTCACCCATGAGTTCTATGTCCTCGGTTCAGCCCATCGAGTCCACTCCGCAGGTCTGGGTCCCAAACCGCCCGGCACACGCGCCCGTGGAATGCATCGACACCACTCAGGCCGAGCAAACACGGCCTGGACGCCGGCCTTCCAAAGATGCTACTCCGTTGGCCCTCGGTCTCTACGCGTTGCTCGGCGCCTACCTGGGTCTCGTGTTCACCAAGAGCCAAGTCATTTCCTGGTTCAGGATCTACGAAATGTTTCGGTTCGAGAGCTTCCACATGTTCGGCCTCATCGGCAGCGCTGTGGCTACGGCGGCCGTGTCGGTCTGGCTGATCAAGACGTTCAATATCAAGACAGTCCACGGCGAACCGATTCGGCTTTCACCGAAGCAGTGGGGCCGCTCATCAGTCCCTGGGGCGCGATACTGGATGGGTGGCCTTACGTTTGGGCTCGGCTGGGCCTTACTGGGTGCCTGCCCAGGGCCGCTCGTGGCGCTCCTCGGGGGCGGCGTGTCCGTTCTGGTGGCCGCGTTGATTGCGGCGCTAGCCGGCACCTGGGCCTACGCCCTCCTCCGAGACCGACTTCCTCACTGACACTCGACGTGCTTCCCCACTTCAAACCTCTGATCCCATGCTCTTCCGTCAGTATGTCGATCCCAAGCTTGCCCAATACGCCTACCTCATTGGGTGCCAGAAAACCAAAGAAGCGCTGCTCATCGACCCCGAACGGGACATCGACCGTTACCTCAAAGCGGCCCGCTCCGAGGGGCTATCGATCACGGCGGTAGCTGAAACACACATCCACGCCGACTTCCTCTCCGGCGCGCGCGAGTTGGCCGAACAGCAGGGTACGAAGCTGTACCTCTCGGCCGAAGGCGAGGCGGACGGCTGGGGATCGGGCTGGGCGAAAAACGCCGGGTACGATGTCAGCTTCTTGCGTGATGGCGACTCGTTCATGGTCGGTAACATCGAACTCCAGGCCATCCACACGCCGGGCCACACCCCAGAGCATCTCAGCTTCGTGGTGATCGACCGAGGCTCCGGCGCGACGACGCCCATCGGGGTGGTCACCGGCGACTTTGTGTTCGTGGGCGACCTCGGCCGGCCCGACCTCTTGGAACAAGCAGCCGGCATGCACGGGCTCCAGGAGCCTTCGGCACGAACGCTCTTTGCCTCGCTGCCCAAGTTCACGGCTCTGCAAGATTACTTGCAGGTGTGGCCGGCTCACGGCGCAGGTTCAGCGTGTGGCAAATCCCTGGGCGCCGTCCCGATTTCGACCGTCGGGTACGAGAAGCTCTACAACGCCTCGCTCAACGCCGCAGCCCTGGGCGAAAACGCCTTCGTCGATGCCATCCTGGACGGGCAACCCGAGCCCCCGACGTACTTCGCCCGCATGAAGCGCACCAACCGCGACGGCGTTCCGGTGCTCGGATCGCTTCCAGAGCCTACCGCCCTCACCGCCGAGCAATTTCGGCCACTCGCCGAAGACCAGCGCACCCTGGTGATCGACACGCGGCTCGACCGCTCGCTGTTCATGCGCAAACACGTCCCAGGAGCCTTGTACGCCCCGATGAACAAGAGCTTCAATACCGTTGTGGGCTCTCTCGTCCAAGACGAAACCACGCCCCTCGTCCTCATCATCGACGAATCCCAGATCGAAGAAGCCGTACGCGATCTCGTCCGCATCGGCTACGACGAGGTGGCCGGCTATGTCACTCCGAGCACCTTGGCACAGTACTTCGAGACCGGAGGCCCGCACGCCTCAATTCCCGAAATCACATTCAAGGACGTGGCCCGGATGCAGATGGACGCCGGCCACATGGTGGTCGACGTGCGGTACGCGAGCGAATTCGCCAGCGCCCACGTGCCGGACGCGGTGAACGCATCGTACACGCGATTGCCGGACTACCTCAGGACGAGGATTCCGGAAGGGCGAGTTTTGTTGGTTCATTGTGCCTCGGGTGCGCGGGCTGCGGCGGCGAGTGCATTTTTGGCGCGTGCCGGCCACGAGGTCCGCTACGTCAACGGCTCCTTCTCGGACTTTGCCCGGGAGCACGAGACCGTTTCGGGGCCCTTCGAGACACAGGAGGCGTGAGCGCCCTACCCCAGCGTCCCGACCAGGTCTGCTTCCCATGATCTACGCGCTCCTCGGAGGCCTTGCCATCGGCCTCGTGCTTGGTCTCTTAGGCTCCGGTGGGTCCATCCTGACGGTCCCCGTACTCGTCTACCTCGCCGATCAACCGGAGAAAGTGGCCATTGCCGAAAGTCTAGCCATCGTCGGGGCAATTGCCGCGGTGGGGGTCCTGCCCTACGCCCGGCAGAAGCTCGTCGATTGGCATTCGGTGGTCTACTTTGGCGTGCCGGGTATTGCAGGCACCTATGGTGGTGCCGCTCTGGCGAAATGGGTGCCCGGGCCTGCTCAACTGGCATTGTTCAGCCTTGTCATGCTAGGGGCCGCCGGCCTGATGATCCGGGGAAGCCGCACGCTCAACCACACGGGGTCCACGCGCAAGACAGACGATTCCAGCTCCCGCCAAGCCACGTGGAAAATCGCAACCGAGGGGTTGGTCGTAGGCGTGCTTACCGGTCTGGTTGGCGTGGGCGGTGGGTTTTTGATTGTGCCGGCCTTGGTGCTCCTGGGCGGGCTCCCCATGCGGACTGCTGTAGGTACGAGTCTGCTCATCATCGCGGCCAAGAGCCTGGCCGGCTTCTGGAAGTACACCGACGTGCTTGCCGAGGCTGGGCAGTTCGTAGATTGGCGGCTCATCGGAGCCTTTGCACTGATTGGGATCACAGGATCGTTTGCCGGCAACCGGCTCAGCCAACGCGTCCCGCAGGCGAAGCTCAAACGCGGGTTTGCCGCGTTTTTGCTAGTGATGGGTACGATCATTCTCGTGCGCGAAGCTCCACGTGTCTTCAGCCATGCAACCAGCGTGGTGCACGCCGTGCCTGCGCCTCCACAGCCGGCGGCCATCGTGCCTCTTCCCTGAACCTCTCACCCCTTCGTCATGTCGTTCTTCTCTCGCTTGTTTGGCCGCTCGGAAACCAAAACGATGACGCCCTCCGCGTTCGTTGCCCAACGCGACTCCGAGGCCCCCGTGCTCGACGTGCGTACCCCGCAGGAGTTTGCGCAAGGCCACCTCGCCGGCGCGACGAACGCGGATGTCACCGGGCGCTCCTTCCAAAGCGACGTTGAAGCTCTAAACCTCTCGCAAGACGCCCCAGTCTACCTCTATTGCCGCTCAGGAAACCGATCGGGCAAAGCGACCTCGATCTTGCGCAAAATGGGCTACAGCAAGGCGGTCAATGTCGGCGGCTTCGACGCCCTTCGGCGGGCCGGTGCTCAGACGGTACCGCCTACGAAGTCTCGGCCTTGAACACCGGCTCAAACTCTTGGAGGGGCATTCCAGCCGCATGGGCCTCCACGCCTTGATCCCGCGCCAGCTCGAGCTCAAACGCCACCCGATCCGCCCGGTAGTACCGCCGCTGAACATACACCGGCCGGTCTGCTGCGGTGAGACTGGTGCGCTCGACGAGCAGCAGCGGTGCGTGCCTGGCCACTCCGAGCGGCCCAGCCTCAGCCGGCGTCGCCAACACGGCCTCGATCCGGTAGTGGCCTCGCAGCACAGGAATCTGGTAGTGCTGTTCGAGCAGGCTATAAATCGTTTGCCGGTTCAGATCGTGCCCCTCCAAGAGCTGCGCGTAGAATGGCGGCAGCCAGGTGTGGTCCAGCGCAAAGGGTAGGCCATCTCCCAGACGGAGCCGGTCTAAACGGACGACCGTTGCTCCAGGGTCTAGCCCCAACGGGCCAGCCGCGAACGCTGGCACCGGTTCGGGTGCACGGTGCAGCACTTGGCTCGATGCCGCGTAGCCGGCCCGCTCCATGTCCTGCGCAAAGTCTGTGAGACGTACCAATCCCTGAGGCACGCGCGGCGGCGCAGCAAATGACCCCAGCCCCTGCCGGCGGTAGATGAGTCCCTCGTTCTCCAGGGTGCCGAGGGCGCGCCGAATGGTGATCCGGCTCACTCCGAACGATTGGCTCAACTCGTGCTCGCTCGGTAGTTGCTCGTGCGGTGCAAGCTGGGCTCCACTGAGTTGAGTGCGGAGCCAGTCAGAAATCTGCTCGTGACGAGGCCGGCCAGATTGGAGTGGCGGAGGGGGTTGCATGCAGGGGCTTCGGTGGTGACTAGGAAGGCGCGCTTCGTGCGTGCGGAACTGGTGGAGCATACGGCACAGCATCAACCAAGTTTACATGTTATAACAAGCCTTCAGGGTTCGTTTCGATGCTCTTCCTGCCGGCCGGCGTTCCCTTCATGATTGCGCTTGCCCACGGGTCTCCCCCACAGCTTTCCTGGGGGCTTCCCCGCAGTTGGGCTCTTGTGCTTCCACGATCCTGCAGAGACGACACCTTCTTTTCCCACTCTACCTGCTTTCAGCTATGACCAAGAACATGGGCCACCTAGACCGCACGTTCCGCTTCGTCGCCGCGCTTCTCGTCGCCATTCTCTATGTCACCGGGCTCATCAGCGGGACGGTCGCTCTCGTGCTCGGGGTCGTGTC